>CABUOE010000009.1 GCA_902493155.1 uncultured Eubacteriales bacterium | reverse complement strand
TATTATGCCCTTCTAGGGCTTCTTCATGCCTCCGGCTTTGCCGGAGGTTTTGACTTCTGTTGTCCGGTTCCAGCAAGCCTGCCCTGTGTTTCGGGAGACGCATAGCGGGTGTTAACTGGACCGGAGCCGCCTGCTGCCTGAGGCAGGGGGAGGGAGGCGGAGGTGGAGGAAAACAGGAAGAGCTAGGGAGGCGATAGCCATCCTCAGCGCGACCATGTTTTGCCCTGTGAGTCGTCTGTCGACACTGTGCGCAGAGCACAACAGTGAGGCCAGTTACTGGAGAAAAGGAAAAGATAGTGTGGATAATTTATTCGCAACTGTCTTTTTCTTTATCTTATCTCTGCCTCGTTTTCTGGGAATGGCGTTTGGTTAGGCGCGGTTCTCCTTGGGGAGTTGAGAATCAGAATCCACTCATGGTAAAAATCCAACAAAAATACATAGATTTGTTATTGTATTAGATTTTTAGCTATGCTATGATGAACATATCAACGAAAAGGAGCAAGTTTATGTTTACAAAAGAATATTTTGCGGATACAATGGACAGAAAACCTGTCTTTATATTTGAAAGCCAAAATACTTATGGAACAAAAATACAGGTTCTCAATTACGGTGGAATTATAAAGTCTCTGCAACTCCAAGACCGGACAGGTCAGCAAAGGGATATTGTCTTAGGATATGACACTTTAGAAAGCTATGAAAAACAGGATAAATATTTTGGTGCCTTAATCGGCCGCTGTGCAAATCGGATTGGCAGCAGTTGCTTTTCATTGGATGGGAAAGCCTATTCCCTAACCCCTAATGAAGGCCAGAATCATTTGCATGGCGGAGTTAGGGGCTTTGATAAAAAAATTTGGGAAGCTCGTTTGGATGGAGACAAATTAGAGTTAAAATATACCAGTGCTGACGGAGAAGAAGGGTATCCGGGAGAGCTGACGGTTACAGTTACTTATTCCTTGACGGAAGAGAATGAATTGTGCATCGATTATCAGGCTGTTACCAATCGGAATACGATAGTGAATTTGACAAATCACAGTTATTTTAATCTGAACGGGCATGATTCAGGCAGTATTCTTGGGCACTCCCTAAAGATAAATTCAGTGTACATTACCCCTGTGAAAGAGGACATGATTGCGTTGGGGAGCATGATGCCTGTGGCTGGTTCGCCGTTTGATTTCCAGAATTTTTATCCTATTGGAGAACGAATTGACGATTCTCATGAACAATTGCATATAGGCGGTGGATATGACCATAACTATATTATAAATGGAACAGGGATGCGGTTGGCGGCAGAGCTTATAGGAGACAAGAGCAAAATAAAAATGAATGTCTATACTGATATGGACGGGATGCAGCTTTATACCGGTAATTTTATTGAAGGTGCCCCTTTAGGGAAGTGGGGGAGTTCCTACCAGAACCGGAGTGCCGTTTGCCTGGAGACACAGTTTTTGCCCAATGCCGTGAATTGTCCTGCTTTTCCATCTCCTGTGCTTCGTGTGGGGGAGGTATATCGCCACCGGACTGTCTATCAATTTAAAACCATTTGATTGGAGAGAATAACTTGAAACGGGAAATCCTTGCGCTACAAAAACTGATGAAAGAAAAGAGAATAGACGCTTATCTGATACCGACCTCGGATTTTCACCAATCGGAATATATCAGCGACTACTTTAAAGAACGGGAATATCTGTCAGGATTTACCGGTTCTGCCGGTACGCTGGTTGTAACATGGGAGAAAGCCTTGCTGTGGACCGACGGACGCTATTTTATCCAGGCGGAGAACGAGCTTGAGGGAAGCGGAATTTGCCTTTGCAAATCCGGAGAAGAGGGAGTTCCAACGGTCAGCGAATTTTTGTGGGACACGTTGCAGCCGGGACAGGCCCTGGCATTTGACGGAAGGTTAATACCCGCCGCACAGGGGCTTGAATTGCAACAAAGGATGAAAAGCAAGTTAACATCCATTGGAATCAAAATTTGGTGGATGAAATTTGGAAGAAACGTCCCGATTTGCCGAAGCGGCCGGCCTATTTGCTGGAGGAGCGTTATTCCGGAAAATCCCGTGCTGATAAGCTGCAAGATGTGCGGCGTGTGATGAGGCAATACCAGACAGGTGGACATCTGCTTACCGCTTTAGACGACATCGCCTGGCTGTTAAATTTAAGAGGCAGCGACGTGGCGCATACGCCTGTCTCGTTGGCGTACCTCTATCTTTCTATGCAGGACGCTATCCTCTACATTGCCCCAAAGGCCCTAAATGAGACGGCAAAAAAAGAACTGGCGGATGACGGAATTCATCTTCGGCCTTATGAAAAAATTTATGAGGAGCTCCCGGAGCTTACAGCAGAGCAAACGGTGCTTTTGGATACGACCTATGTCAACTACAGCCTCTATCGCAGCCTTTCCGGTAGCACAGTCCATAAGACTAACCCGGAAAAACTGCAGAAAGCCATTAAAAATCCCGTGGAAATCGAGAATTTATTAGATTGCCACATCAAAGATGGGGTGGCTGTGACCCAGTTTATGCTGTGGCTCAAAAAAAATGTCCGAAAGGCTTCTATAACCGAACTCAGTGCGGCAGATTATTTGGAGGGGTGCAGAAAAAAACAGGAGCATTACCTGGAACCAAGCTTTCACACGATTTCTGCGTACAGGGAGCATGCGGCGATGATGCATTATGCCGCAACAGATCAAAGCAATGCGGCATTGGCCCCGGAAGGAATGCTGCTGGTCGATTCCGGAGGGCAGTATTTAGAGGGCACTACCGA
The DNA here is from genome assembly GCA_902493155.1 of uncultured Eubacteriales bacterium. Lineage (GTDB taxonomy): Bacteria > Bacillota > Clostridia > Oscillospirales > Ruminococcaceae > Fumia. The sequence goes on along the minus strand of CABUOE010000009.1, from coordinate 25,698 downwards.
CGTCACCAGGACGTTTGTCTTAGGCCCTATATCGGCAGAGGAAAAGCTTCATTACACAACAGTTGTCCGGAGCATGCTCAATTTGGCGTCGGCACGGTTTTTATACGGCTGCCGGGGTGGAAACCTGGATGTTTTGGCGAGAGGACCCCTTTGGCAGCTGGGCCTCGATTATAAATGTGGTACGGGTCATGGCGTGGGATATCTGCTCAATGTGCATGAGGGGCCCAACGGTTTTCGTTGGAAAATGGAGCAGGGCATTGACAGTACGGCGGTTTTAGAAGAAGGAATGGTGACGACGGACGAACCGGGTGTGTATTTGGAAGGCCAGTATGGCATCCGTATAGAAAACGAATTGCTTTGCCGGGAAGACGTCAAAAATGAGTACGGGCAATTTATGCGGTTTGAGCCATTGACGCTGGTGCCTATCGATTTGGATGGCATTGACGTCCAGTATATGACTGGACCGGAAATCGGTGCGTTAAATCAATACCATAAGCTCGTGTTTGATCGTCTGTCTCCTTATTTCGCTGGAGAAGAGCTGGAAGCCCTGCGCTACTATACGCGGCCTCTGGAAAAGAAAATCTGAGTATCTATGAAGCTTTTCGATTGCTTTGTTATGCTCCCCATCTTTATTATAGAGGGAGAATCGACAGCAATCCGAGCTTGAATAGCGAAAAATAAACCTTATAAATTGAGACTGGACTATTTTTATAAAAAGGTCCCGTCAGTTCCTTTAGCAGAAACTGACGGGACCTTTTTGCAAAGATAGGAGTAAAATTGCTGTATTTTCGTCATCAGGAGCAACTGGAAGGATAAACGGCGGCCTCACCCAGCATTTCCTCGATTTTTAACAGGCGGTTGTATTTGCAGACACGATCGGTACGGGCGGGCGCTCCGGTTTTAATCTGCCCGGCATTGAGCGCAACGGCGATATCTGCGATAGAGGTATCTTCCGTTTCGCCGCTTCGATGAGAGATGACAGTCTGATACCCATTTTGCTGTGCCAAACGGATGGAAAGCAAGGTCTCGCTCAAGCTGCCGATCTGGTTGGGTTTAATCAGAATAGCGTTGGCACTTTGCTGCTGAATTCCTTTTTTGAGGCGCTCCGGATTGGTGACGAATAAATCGTCTCCCACAATTTGTACCTTTTCGCCGATTTGACGGGTGATTTCAGTAAATCCGGCGAAGTCCTCCTCGGCAAGGGGATCTTCGATAGAGACTACGGGGTAATTTTGGCAAAATCGTTCAAAATAGGCGATTAGTTCTTCCCGTGTCAGTTCCTTCTTCTTTTTAGGAAAACAGTATTTTCCGTTCTGGAACCATTCGCTGGCGGCGGCGTCAATGGCAATATTGACCTCTTTTCCCGGCTGATAGCCGGCTCCTTCGATAGCCTCTACCAAAAGCTGAAGGGCCTGTTCATCGTCTTCCAGGTCGGGGGCGAATCCGCCTTCATCTCCTACCGTAGTGGAAAGTCCCTTGGAATGAAGCACTTTTTTCAGCTGATGATAAACCTCGGTGCCGATCTTCATCGCTTCTTGGAAGCTGCGGGCGCCGACGGGGCGAATCATAAATTCCTGGATGTCCACGTTGTTGCTGGCATGAGCGCCGCCGTTTAAAATATTCATCATGGGTACCGGCAGCGTAATGCCGTTGATCCCTCCCAGGTAGCGGTAAAGCTCCACATTGGAAACCTTGGCCCCCGCTTTGGCACATGCAAGGGAAACGGCCAAAATCGCATTTGCGCCCAATTTTGATTTGTTGTTGGTGCCGTCTAAGGCAATCATTGTTTGATCCAGTTCCTGCTGCCCGAAAATACATTTTCCTTCCAAAGCGCTGTTGATCTGCAAATTGATGTTGGAAACCGCTTTTTCCACACCTTTGCCCTGGTATTCTTTGGCGCCGTCTCTCAATTCACAGGCCTCATACTGGCCGGTGGAAGCACCGGAGGGCACACTTGCGCAGGCGGTAACGCCGTTATATAGTTCTACAGTTGCTTCCACAGTGGGGGTTCCCCGTGAATCGAATATTTGTCTTCCGGATACTTTTTTAATGGAAGTGGCATTCATAATTTTGCTCCTTTCGATTGCGGCACATCTGATTTCTTTTTAGTTTAAACGATTTTTTCAGATTTATAAAACTTTTTATGCCTTTTAGAAGTATTTAGATGGAAAGGAGCTGATTTTCTGAAACAATTATCTGTATCATGGCGGCACTGCTGTAAGAAAATAAGGAGTATCTCCAGAATCACTGGTGAACTATTGCAAAAATTCCCAGCGATAGGATTCGGAAAACAAAACGCACCCCATTTGAATGGGATGCGTTTAGAATACGGCGGTTTGCCGTTGGTACGCCTGATGCGATTCGAACGCACGACCTTCAGAGTCGGAGTCTGACACTCTATCCAGCTGAGCTACAGGCGCATATATGATGTGATAACTGTTATATTATAGCAAAAGACAAGGAAAAAATCAAGGCTTTTCAGCGTAATTTCTTTTTTCTCTTGTCCGAAAGGAGTGTTCTAAGAAAACAGGAGATTTTGGTTCAAATCTGTGAAAATCGACGGCTTTTTCCAGAAAGATTGACCTACCAGGCGAAAAAGAGTAAAATATACTTAATTTTACACAAGTGTTTTGGGATATAAGATTAGGTCAATTGCATAAAAAGGATGGATAGCATGGACATCAAAAAATTGGCAGTGGAAAAACATCAGGAGTGGCACGGCAAAATCGAAATTGTTTCTCGTTGCAGAGTGACCAATGGGGAGGAGTTGTCGATCGCATATACTCCAGGTGTGGCGCAGCCTTGTTTGGAAATCGAAAAAAATCCGGAACGTTCATTTGAACTCACAAGACGTTCCAATCTGGTGGCGGTTATCAGCGACGGCACCGCTGTGCTGGGCCTTGGAGACATTGGGCCCGAAGCTGCGATGCCTGTTATGGAGGGCAAGGCCGTTCTGCTGAAGGAATTCGGCGGAGTGGACGCAGTGCCTCTCTGCTTGGACAGCAAAGATGTGGACGAACTGGTTCGCGCCATCGAAATGTTGGCGCCTAGCTTTGGCGGTATCAATTTGGAGGACATTTCGGCCCCCCGGTGTTTTGAGGTGGAAAAACGACTGAAAGAGAAACTTTCCATTCCGGTTTTCCACGACGACCAGCACGGGACGGCCATTGTCGTATCAGCGGGGCTTATCAACGCGCTGAAGCTTGTTGACAAACGGTTCGAGGACGTCACTATTGTCGTCAACGGCGCCGGTGCCGCCGGAATTGCCATTGCCAAGCACCTGTTGAGCTTCGGTGCGGGGAATGTAATCCTGTGTGACAAGGGCGGCATTGTCTACGACGGAGCGCCTTATATCAATGAAGCCCAGCAGAAGATGACTGCTGTTACCAACAAAAAGAATCAGACCGGCACCCTAATAGACGCTATGAAAGGGGCGGATATTTTTATCGGAGTTTCCCGTCCCGATATGGTCACTCCGAATATGATAAAGTCAATGGCTCGGCAGCCCATTGTTTTTGCTATGGCAAATCCCACGCCCGAGATTATGCCGGATGAGGCCAAAAAAGCCGGAGCGTTTATTGTGGGCACCGGGCGAAGCGATTTCCCCAACCAAGTGAACAATGTATTGGCGTTTCCGGGAATTTTTAAAGGGGCGCTGGAAGCTGGGGCGACGGATATTACCGAAGGAATGAAAAGAGCCGCATCTCTGGCTATTGCGTCGGTCCTGCAAGAACACGAGCTTTCTGCTGACTGTGTCCTTCCCAACCCATTTGACAAAAGGGTAGCCCTTCAGGTTGCCGAGGCAGTTAAGCAGGCGGCAATCCAAGAAGGCGTAATTCGAGAAGCTCTCAAAAACGAATAGCAGTTTGAAAGTAAGCTTTCAAACAATGGAGTTTTGTGCCTTTGCCGCAAAAACGATGGCGGCAACTTTTGCAGGATAAGTGATGACCAAATTACTTTGTCCATTTGGAAGCGTACATCATCGCTTACCCAGGCAAAACCGGCCAAAACATCCGGAAAGGAATGTTGATTCATGACGATTTCTTATCAGCCGAAAGGCGTTTGTTCCCGAAAAATAGAAGTGACCATTGAAGATGGAATGATTAAGGATGTGCGTTTCAGCGGCGGCTGCAGCGGGAATACCCAGGGGGTTGCCGCCCTTTGTATCGGACGTAAAGCAGAAGAAGTTATTCCTTTGCTGCAGAATATCAAATGCGGGTTCCGTGGGACATCCTGCCCGGCCCAGCTGGCTCTGGCTTTGGAGCAGGCTTTGAGTGAAGAATAGGTGTATTTTATAGAAGTACATATTATAAAAAATGTCCGCTTACAGTTGAAAAAGCGGACATTTTCTGTTATAGTAAATAAGATAGTTTGTACAATTGCCTGCAAGAAACAAAAAACGGTTTTATCCGCATGAAGGGAAGAGATAGTTGTGCCAATTAATATACCAGCCTCGCTTCCGGCGAATTCTCTGCTGCAGCGGGAGAATATCTTCGTCATGGAAGAAGAGCGGGCTTCCCATCAGGATATCCGGCCGCTAAAAATCGCCATACTGAATTTGATGCCCAAAAAGATCGAAACCGAGACCCAGCTTTTGCGGCTGCTTTCTAACTCGCCGCTCCAGATCGATTTGGAGCTTTTGCAGACTGCCTCCCACGTGTCCAAAAACACACCGGAGAAGCATCTGTTTAAGTTCTATAAGACCATTGACGATGTGAGAGATCAGCGCTTTGACGGTCTGATTATCACCGGCGCGCCGGTGGAGCAGCTGCCGTATGAGAAGGTGGATTACTGGGAGGAGCTCTGCGATATCTTTGAGTGGTCCAAAAGCAACGTTTACTCCACTTTCCATATCTGCTGGGGGGCACAGGCCGGACTTTATTACCATTACGGCGTCCCGAAGTATGATTTGGCGAAGAAAATGTTTGGGGTATTTCCCCATCGGGTGCTACAGCCTTATCATCAGCTTTTGCGGGGATTTGACGAGTTTTTTACGTCCCTCATTCCCGTCACACTGAGATTCGGCTGGAAGATGTGGAAAAGGTAAAGGAGCTGGAAGTGCTCACCTATTCCGATGAGGCGGGCGTTCATATTATAGCGGACCGGTTCGGCAGACAGTTTTTCGTCACCGGTCATTCGGAGTATGACCGGGAAACCCTGTCCGGCGAGTATTTCAGGGATTTGGAGAAGGGACTTCCCATTGACATTCCTCGTCATTACTTTGAAGGGGATAACCCGGACAACCCGCCGGTGCTGACTTGGAGAGCTCATGCCAATCTTCTGTTTGTGAACTGGCTCAACTACTTCGTCTACCAGCAGACGCCTTATAATTTGGAGGAAATGAACCGGCATCAGGCAGAGAGCCGATAAATTTGCGGATTTTGCTTGATTATTCGTAGAAATAGGGTATAATGATACCGTAAACAAAAAGAAGGCCGACGGCCTTTGGGAGGGAAAAAGATGGTTGTAACAAAAGACATGCTCATTGGCGATATATTGGATGCAGCACCGTCCACCGCTCCGTTTTTCCTGGAGATGGGGATGCACTGTTTAGGCTGTCCTTCGGCGCGGGGCGAATCCATTGCCGACGCCTGCGAAGTGCATGATGTGGACGTAAACGTGCTCATTGAGAAAATCAATAAGCATTTGTCCGGCCTGGAATAAACGCTGATTTTACGGCAAAAGAACGGACAAAATGTCCGTTCTTTTTTCATTATAGAACAACAAGTTTTCGGGGCAGTTGCCTGCAATTTATGATGACGACAGTAGGCGGGGCGCTTATTGTGCAACAAAGGGGAAAAGACGTTGATTGCAATTGACAAAAGGCTCAAGACCATCGCGGGATTTGTGACCCAGGGTGGATACACCGTCGATGTGGGAACGGATCATGGTTACCTGGCGATTTATCTGGTGGAATCGGGGCGTTCACAGAAGGCGCTGGCCACCGATGTGCGGGAAATGCCGCTTCAGTCGGCAAAGCAGAATATCGCCGAACATCTGCTGAGTGAGAAAATCAGCACCATGCTTACCGATGGCCTCAATGGAGTGGATTTGGAGGACGTGACAGATATCGTTATCGCTGGGATGGGCGGAATTCTCATTTCCGAGATACTGAAGGCGCGCCATCCGTTGGACGGCAAAAATTTGGTGCTTCAGCCTATGACCCAGGCGGGATATCTGCGGCAGTGGCTTTGCCAAAATGGCTACGACATTTTAGAAGAAGCGCCAGCCTTTGCGGGGGACAAGGCTTATTGCATTATCCACGCCCAATATGACGGCGTTGTCCGGGATAGTGACGAGCTGTTCCGATTGGTTGGGAAAATTCCACAATCCAAGGGCGAAGATGTGGAAAGATATCTTGCCCACATTGAGCAGAAGCTTTTAAAAAAGGCGGCGGGACTGCAAAAGTCCGGAAAAGAACCGGAGGAACTGTGTAAAACCCTCGATTTAGTTGACAAAGTACGTGGGAAAAGGTAAAATATATAAGATTAGACTACTTTTGGAAGGGATGTGAAAGTATGAGCACTATCGGTGCAATTAGGGCCGCTATAGACCAGTGGGCGCCGCCGGAAACAGCGGAAGGCTACGACAACGTGGGCCTTCTCATCGGCGACGATTTTTTGGAAGTGACAAGATGCCTTGTGACCTTAGACGTCACTCAAGCCGCCTGCGACGAAGCGGCTGGCTGGGGCGCAGAGCTCATTCTTTCCCATCATCCGGTGATTTTTGATCCTATAAAGCGGATTTCATCGAGAAGTACGGTGTATCAGCTGATTCAGGCGGGAATTTCGGTGCTGTCCGCCCATACGAATTTGGATAAGGCGGAAAACGGCGTCAACGACACGCTGATTCAGCGGCTTGGGGTGAAAAGCGCCGTCCCCGTGGGGGACACGGATGATTGCCTTTTGATGGGTACTTTGGACAAAATGATGACCGCCTCTGAGCTGGCTCAGATGGTGAAGAAAAAACTAAATATTCCGGCGCTGCGCCTCTATGACGCGGGATTTCCCATCGAGACGGTGGCTGCGTGCTGCGGAGCGGGCGGTTGCTTTTTAATGGATGCCGTAAATGCTGGGGCAGACGCTATGATTACCGGCGACGTGAAGCACAACACCGTTGTAGATGCGGCGGATTACGGCTTGACCCTCATCGATGCGGGACATTTTGAGACGGAGCACCTCATTGTGGAAAAGCTCATCGAATATTTGACTCCTTTGTTCCCGGATGTGGAGTTTGCCCGAGCACAGAGTTGCAAGCCGTTGTTTCAGATGGTGTAAAGCGGCAGAAAGGATAACTAAATGGCATTAGACGGTGCGTTTCTGCACACCATAAAATCACAAATTGAATCGGAAGCCATGGATAGCCGCGTTGATAAAATCTATCAGCCGTCGCGGGAAGAAATCGTGTTGGTACTGCGTTCCCGAGGCTGGGTTGGAAAGCTGCTTTTATCAGCCGGAGCCGACAGCCCCCGTATCCATTTTACCCAAAGTGAAATGGAAAACCCAAAAGTCCCGCCGATGTTTTGTATGCTTCTGCGCAAGCATTTAAGCGGTGGAAAGCTCATCTCAGTGCGGCAGTTGGGATTGGATCGAGTGCTGTATCTCGATTTTGAGACGACAAACGAACTGGGCGACCTAGTAACGATTACCGTGGCGGTGGAGATCATGGGCCGCCATTCCAACGTGATCGTGGTGGGGCCCGACGGAAAAATCCTCGACGCGGTGAAACGGATCGACCGGGATATGTCGGGGGTGCGCCCCATTTTACCCGGTATGACGTATACCCTGCCGCCTCAGCAGGAAAAACTCAATTTGCTGACGGCCCAGCGGGATGAAATCAGGGAAAGTATTTTAAATGCCAAAGGCTTGGACATCGCCAAAAGTATCGCGGCGGCCTTTGAGGGATTTTCCGCCGTGCTGGCGCGAGAGGCGGCTTTTTACGCCACTCATGGGCAGGAAGCGGATAAGACGAAACTGACGGATGACCAGTGGGACAGGCTTTTGTTTTATCTGGGGAGATTGCGGGAAAACCTCTCGGAAAACCGCAATGTTTACACCGTTATTTACGACCAAAGCGGCAAGCCAAAGGACTTTTCTTTCGTAGAAATCAAGCAGTACGCCGCTTTGATGCAAAGCCGTGTTTTCGAGACGCCGAGCGTGCTGCTGGACAGCTTCTATTCCGAGCGGGTGCGCATCGAGCGGATGAAGCAGCGTTCCAACGATTTACTGAAGATGCTCTTAACTGCCGCCGAACGCATCAGCCGCAAATTGACGGCCCAGCGGGAAGAACTTCAGCAGTGCGGCGACCGGGAGCAGCTCAAGGTTTACGGCGATTTGATTTCCGCCAATCTGTACACCATGCAGAAAGGGCAGACGGCGGTGACGCTTACGGACTTTTATCACGAAAATCAGCAAGTACAGATCGAGCTGGATCCGGCGTTGACGCCGGTGCAGAACGCTCAGAAGTATTACAAGGAATACCACAAGGCGGCTACGGCGGAAAAAATGCTCACCTCCCTCATTGAGCAGGGGGAGCAGGAACTGCTGTACATCGACAGCGTTTTTGACGCGGTTCCACGGACTGTAGGGGAGAGCGAGCTTTTGGAAATTCGACAGGAGCTGTCGGAACAGGGATACATCAAAAACTACAAGAACAAAAACAAGATGCTCAAATCCCAGCCGCCGCTAAAATACCGGTCGTCAGACGGATACCTCATCTACTGCGGCCGCAACAACAAGCAAAACGATCAGCTCACCCTGCGGGACGCCAGAAAAGACGACATCTGGATGCACACCCAGGGGTTCGCCGGTTCCCACGTGATTATCGTCACCGACGGTGAGACGCTGGACGAGCTACCCGACCGGACGGTGGAGGAGGCGGCGATGATCGCGGCCTACAACTCCAAGGCGCGGGATGCGGCGCTGGTGCCGGTGGACTATACCCAGGTGCGGAACGTAAAAAAGCCAAACGGTGCAAAGCCTGGCATGGTGATTTTTGACCACTACTTTACCCTGTATGTGACTCCAGAGGAAGAAAAGGTCAAGGCACTGGCTCAATAAAAGATTAACAATGAAAAAGGACTGTGATAGAGATGGCAAAAGAACTGGAAAAGATGTATAATCCCCGGGAATTCGAGGATCGCATCTATAAATTCTGGATGGACGGCGGGTATTTTACCCCCACCATCGACCCTAATAAAAAGCCCTATACCATCGTGATCCCGCCTCCGAACATTACGGGGCAGCTCCACATGGGACACGCGGTGGATGAGACGTTACAGGACATCCTCATTCGCTGGAGACGGATGCAGGGCTACGCCACTCTCTGGCTCCCCGGCACCGACCACGCTGCTATCGCCACCGAGGCGAAAATCGTGGCGGCCATGAAGGAAGAGGGCGTTTCCAAAGAGGATATCGGTTACGACGGATTTATGGAACGGGCCTGGAAGTGGAAGGAAGTCTACGGCGGCCGCATCGTCGAACAGCTCAAAAAGCTGGGCGCATCCTGCGACTGGTCGAGAGAGAGCTTTACCATGGACGAGCGCTGTTCCGCGGCGGTCAAAGAAGTTTTTGTAAACCTCTACAACAAAGGGCTTATTTACCGGGGCGAGCGCATTATCAACTGGTGCCCTACCTGTAAAACCTCCATCTCCGACGCCGAGGTGGAGTATGAAGAGCAGCAGGGCCATTTCTGGCATCTGCGGTATCCTTTTAAAGACGGAAGCGGCTACCTGGAACTGGCCACCACTCGTCCGGAGACCATGCTGGGCGATACGGCGGTTGCAGTCAATCCTGAAGACGAACGCTACAAAGATTTGGTGGGCAAAGCTCTCATTCTACCGCTGGTAAACCGGGAGATCCCCGTTGTGGCCGACAGCTACGTGGATATGGAATTCGGAACCGGTGTCGTGAAAATCACCCCCGCCCACGACCCCAACGACTTTGAAGTCGGTTTGCGGCATCATCTGCCTGTCATCAGCATTTTGACCGACGACGCCCATATTGTGGACGGCTATGGCAAATACAGCGGCATGGATCGCTACGAGGCCAGAAAGGCCATCGTCAAAGACCTGGAGGAGCAGGGTTTCTTAGTCCGGGTGGAGGATCACGCCCACAACGTTGGCACCTGCTACCGCTGCGGCACTACGGTAGAGCCCAAAGTTTCCAAGCAGTGGTTTGTCAAAATGGAGCCGCTGGCGAAACCTGCCATTGAGGCGGTCCGCTCCGGCGAAGTCAAGTTTGTCCCCGAGCGTTTTGATAAAACCTATTTCCACTGGATGGAGAACATCAAGGACTGGTGTATCTCCCGCCAGCTTTGGTGGGGACACCGGATTCCCGCCTACTACTGCGCCGACTGCGGAGAGATGGTGGTGGCGAAGGAAGCGCCTCACACCTGTCCCAAATGTGGCAGCAAAAATCTCAAACAGGACGACGATACCCTGGACACCTGGTTCAGTTCTGCGCTCTGGCCTTTCTCCACCTTGGGATGGCTGGAAAACGCCGACGACTATAAGTATTTCTACCCCACTAGCACGCTGGTCACCGGCTATGATATCATTTTCTTCTGGGTTGCCCGGATGATTTTCTCCGGCATCGAGCACACCGGAAAGGTTCCTTTCAACACGGTGTTTATCCACGGCCTCGTTCGGGACAGCCAGGGTCGGAAGATGAGTAAATCTTTAGGCAACGGCATCGACCCGCTGCAGGTCATCGACGAATACGGCGCTGACGCGCTCCGATTTATGCTGGCAAGCGGTATCAGCCCCGGAAACGACACCCGCTACATCGACGAGAAGGTAAAGGCCGCTCGGAACTTCGCCAACAAGCTCTGGAACGCCACCCGGTTTATTTTGATGAACTTGAGCGATGAGGTGACAAAACCGGAGCTTCCCGCTGAACTTTTGATGGAAGACCGCTGGGTGCTGTCCCAGTACAACCGCCTGGTGAAAGAGGTGGGCGAAAACCTGGAGAAATTCGAGCTGGGCGTGGCGGCACAGAAAATCTACGATTTTCTGTGGGATGTGCTCTGCGACTGGTATATCGAGATTTCCAAAGCGAGATTGCAGGCAGGCGGAGAAGCTTCGCTCAATGCCCAGAAGGTGCTGGTGTACGTCCTGGCAAATACCTTAAAGCTCCTGCACCCCTTTATGCCCTTCATCACCGAGGAAATTTGGCAAAGCATTCCCAACGACTGCGAGACCATTATGATGGCCAAGTTCCCGGAATATAAGCCGGAACTTGACTTTACAGACGACGAGCGGGAATTTACCCGCATTATGGACGCCATCAAGGCCATCCGCAATGTCCGCGCCGAGAAAAATGTCCCGCCGTCGAGAAAAGCCAACATCTTTATCGAGACGAAGTATGAAGATACCTTCCGCAAAGGAGCTTCCTTCTTCGAGAGGCTGGCTTCTGCTTCCGCTGTGAACGTGGGCGAAAGCTTTTCGGTGGAAAACGCCGCTTTGGCCGTCACCGACAGTTGCAAGGTGTTCATTCCCATGGGCGAGCTCATCGACAAGGACAAGGAGCTTGCCCGCCTTAATAAGGAAAAAGAAGCCTGCGAGAAAGACATCGCGATTATTTCCGGCAAGCTTAACAACGCTTCCTTTGTAGAGCGGGCGCCGGAAAAGGTCGTCAATGCTGAGCGGGAAAAATTAGCTAGGGCCCAGGAGCGGATGAACAAAATTCTTGAGAGTATCGAGGCGCTGGGTTAATCAACAAAGAATAAAAGGGCGGGACTTCCCGCCCTTTTTCAGGTGGTGAAGCAAATTGACATATGAAGAAGCGCTCTGCTTTATTCACAGCAGAAGGAAGCTTCCGTCTAAGGGAAGCCCTGAGCGGATGAAGGTTTTGTTGGATCGGGTGGGGCATCCGGAACAGAAACTTTCTTTTGTCCACATCACCGGGACCAACGGGAAGGGTTCCGCTGCCGCCATGATTTCCAGCATCCTCATGGAAAGCGGCAAAAGGGTGGGAATGTTTACATCTCCCTATGTCTGCGATTACCGGGAACGGTTTCAGATCAACGGGACGTTAATTTCTCAAAACGATTTGACAAATCTCATAGAGAAAATACAGATTGTAATCAATGAAATGGAAATAAAGGGCCACTTTGTCACCGAATTCGAGCTGGGGACGGTTTTGGCGTTTCAGTATTTCGTAGAACAGCGATGTAACGTGGTGGTTCTGGAAGTGGGTATCGGGGGCGAACATGACGCCACCAATGTGATCCCTCCGCCCCTTGTTTCGGTAATGATGCATGTGGGATTGGACCACACGGCCATGCTGGGAGATTCTTTGGAGGCGATTGCCCGCGAAAAAGCGGGGATCATTAAGGGAAATCCGGTAGTAAGTTACCCGATTCAGGCAACCGAGGTACTTGCGGTACTGATGGAACGGTGCGCCCAAACCGGAAGTCGTTTCGTTATGCCGGCTGCCGCCTCCGTTGAAACGATTCGTTCCGATTTGCAGGTCACGGCCTTTCGATACGGGAGAGAGGAATATTTTGTTCCTTTGGCAGGGGAACATCAGGCCTATAACGGGACAGTGGCGATTGAGACGGCGAAGCTGCTGGGAATTGGTCTGGAGATGGTGAAGCGGGGCCTATCAAAGGCGCGGCTGCCCGCCCGAATGGAGATTTTGCGCTGGGATCCGCTGGTTCTGCTGGATGGGGCTCACAATTTAGATGCGATGGGAGCCCTTTGCGGGAATATCCGAAAGTGGCGGCCTCCCCACCTGACTGCGGTGGTCGGCATGATGCAGGACAAGGACTGCCGAGAGATGCTCCATCTGATTTCCAGTGTAGCAGAGCGAATCCGGACAGTGGACATCGATTATCCGAGAGCGGCAACAGCGAATGAATTGGCGGCACAGGCGAAGGCGTATTGTGCAGATACAGCGGCGCTGGGCAATGCTTCGCAGGCAGCTCAGTGGATTCTGGAGCAGAAAACGCCGGTGCTGATTTGCGGTTCTTTTTATTTAGCGGGGGAGATGCGCTCCTATTTTATTTGACTGAAATTATCTGACAGGAAATCGGAGAAAAGCAGTATGAAGATTATTGATACCTTTCAAGATATGGTCGATGCATTTTCAAACGGCCCATTCAATATGGATAAATGGGAAAAATATGCTGACCATATATCTCCTTCTCTCACCAAGAAGGTCAAAGCAGATTGTAGCGATTACCATTTTGAGACCCAAATTCTCCCAGTCATCACCCACATGCTACAGAATATAGAAAAAGCAGAACAAGCCCACCGTTCTTTTGTAAAGGCGGTGAAGGAGCTTCCACAAAAGACGGCGGATATCTTTGGTGAGGAGTTGGAAATTTCTATTATCTTTTATCTCGGCCTATGCAATGGAGCCGGTTGGGCCACCGACCTCAATGGACAGTCTGTCATTCTGATGGGCATTGAAAAAATCGTGGAACTGAACTGGTGCAATGAACGGAATATGGCGGGCCTTCTTTATCATGAATTGGGACATATATGGCACTATACACATAGAACAGTTCCGACCACAGTGGAAACACAAAAGCAAAAGGCGCTTTGGCAGCTATACACAGAAGGAATGGCCATGTATTGCGAACAGCTGCTATATGGCGATTCGAATTTCTACCATCAGGATCAAGGCCAATGGCTGCCGTGGTGCCAGAACAATCAGAGCCGTTTATTTCAGGTATATGCGCAGAAAATGTCCGCTGGCGAAAGCGTACAGCCTTTTTATGGAGACTGGTGCCAATGGGAGGGACATTCGGACGTGGGTTATTTTTTAGGTGCCTTACTGATTCGCAGTCTTACGGAGAAGTACACGCTGAAAGAACTGGCCAATTTGAGTTTGGAGACCGTAGAAGAAAAAGTTTTATCCATGGCATAATAATCTTTACCGATGCGCAAGGTGTATTCTCTACCCCAATGTATGCTCCAGGAAAATCTTCATTCCAATGAGCACAAGAATCAATCCCCCGAAAATTTCCGCCTTCTGCCCCAAGAACCCTCCAAACTTTTTGCCGATGAGAACGCCAATGAGAGAACAAATGAAGGTGATCCCGCAGATAATGCCAGCGCTTGCAAAAATGTTCAGCCCCCCGTGGATAGCGGCGAAGCTGATTCCCACCGCCAGCGCGTCGATACTGGTGGCGACAGCCTGTACCCCAAGCATTTTAAGATTCAGTTGTTTGGTGGCATCGCAGGCTTCGGGATGACGAATCTCCCGAATGGCCTCCACAATCATTTTGATTCCGATAAAACCAAGAAGCACCAGGGCGATATAATGGTCGATGCTTTCGATATATTTGGTGAAAGTAATTCCGGCGAGCCAGCCGATAACCGGCATAATTCCCTGAAAAAGGCCAAACGCGCCGGCGGTCAACAGCGCCCATTTCCGGTTCATATTGCGATAGCACATAGCGTTGGAGATAGAGACAGCAAAGGCGTCCATGGCGAGGCCAATCGCCAAAATCAGTACAGTGGTCAGTCCCATGATGATTCCTCACTTATTGATTGATTGGTCAGAGAGCAGAAATACAACAAAAAAGACTTTTAGCACATTTTGTGCTAAAAGTCTCGTTCCAATCACAAATGAAAGGTGTATGGCCACCGGAAATTCCGAAATATGTTGACCATACAAGACAACTACTCCCTTTTAACTGAGCTTAATTGTACCAGAAAAAGAAATCTTTGTCAATTGATTCGCCCTATTTTTTGATGATGGGGTGTTCCTTGGACGCGTAATCGTCGGTGGCGGTGGGGAGGCCTTTTTGCGAAAGCCGCCATTCGGCAAACTGTCTTACAAGGGAATAAATCACCGCAAACAGGGGAACGCCGATGAACATTCCCAGAGGCCCCATCAGACTTCCGAAAATCGTGATGGCAAAGATAACCCAAAAAGCGGAAAGCCCTGTGGAATCACCGAGGATCTTCGGCCCGATGATATTGCCGTCGATCTGCTGCAGCACCAAAATGAAGATGGCAAACCAGAGCGCCGTCCAGGGTTCCACCATCAGGAGTATCAGAATAGAAGGAATGGCGCCGATAAAAGGGCCGAAGTAGGGAATTACATTGGTGACACCGACAATAACGCTGATGAGCATGGCGTAAGGCCAGCCGAAAATGCTCATGAATATAAAACACAACAGCCCGATGATGAAGGAATCGAGAATTTTTCCGCTGATAAACCCGCTGAAAATGTCGTTGCTCTGATGGATGACGGAAGCCATCTTTTCCACCGATTTTTCCGGGAAAAGTGCGGTAAACAATTTGCGAATGCGGGCGAAAAACAGTTCCTTGCTAAACATCATGTAAACCGAGATGATAAATCCGATGATCGCATTCAGAACGCCGGCTGTTACGCTGACGGTAGTCTGAATAATCTGCGGAATAGCCGATGTCAGAGCGGTGGACAGATTTTTCAGCATACCCTGAAGGGTATTGAGCAGTTTATCAAAAGTGGTTGCCTCCAAAGCGCTCAGGTCGATATTCTGCAAATCATATTTTTCTATAAGCTCCATGGCGATGACTTTCAGCTGCTCCACCCAACCAGGCACCTGAGAGGCCAGCGTGGCAAAGCTCTGAGCGATCTGAGGAACCACGATGCGGAAAAAGACGATGAGTACGATCAACGCGAAGAGGTAGGTGCAGATTACCGATAAAGTGCGCCGGGGCCAAGGCTTCAGTTTGCCCTTGGAAATGCGGCCCAGCATCCGCTCACAATATTTGAGGACCGGGGTCAGAATATAGGCGATGGCAAAGCCCCAAAGAAAAGGGGTCAGAATGGAAAAAATTTTGGCAAAAAACGCTCCCACCTGCGATATATTAGAGATGGCCATGACGATGGCTGCCCCAATCACGATGACAATCAGGGTATAAGCGGCGATGGTGTTGTATTTTCGGTTGAAGTCAAACTTCATAGCTGTTTGCTCCTTTCCGGCGGAGAGCCTTTTTGTTCAGACGGTGATACTACCCAGAATATCGCCGATGCTTCCCTGGATCAGCAGGTTGGCAGAGACGTCTCTCGGGGTGGAAGATTTGTTGATTAAAACAAGTTTTTCTCCCCGGTAAAAGTCGATAAAGCTGGCGGCAGGGTAAACCGCCAGAGATGTTCCGCCGATGATGAGCATGTCCGCATCGTGAATCGCTTCAATTGAACGCTGGATGACCGATTGGTTGAGGGGTTCCTCATACAGCACTACGTCGGGCTTGACAATACCGCCGCAGCTGCAATATGGGACGCCTTTGGAGCGGACAATTTCTTCCACCGGGTAGAATTTGCCGCACTTCATGCAATAGTTCCGATACACCGAGCCATGGAGTTCTAAAACGTTTTCACTTCCCGCCTGTTGATGCAGGTTGTCGATGTTTTGAGTGATGACGGCCCGGAGTTTGCCAGTTTGCTCCAATTCCGCCAGCTTTTTGTGGGCGCGGTTGGGGAGGGCGTCCAAATAAAGCATTTTCTCCCGATAAAACTTGTAGAAGTCTTCGGTTCGTTCCAAAAAGAAATGGTGACTTAAAATGGTTTCCGGAGGGTTATCATATTTTTGAAAGTAGAGCCCGTCAGTGCTCCTAAAGTCGGGAATCCCGCTTTCGGTAGAAACGCCTGCGCCGCCAAAGAAAACGATGTTGTCGCTTTGCTGTACCCATTTTTGCAGTGTATCGGTTTGCATGTCCTCACCTGTCCTTAGTCGTCTTTGAGCATGAGTCCCACCGGGCAGTGATCGCTGCCCATAATTTCCGGGTAAATGACGCTGTCTTGCAGTTTATCTTTCAGTGCATTGGAAACAATAAAGTAATCGATGCGCCATCCGGCGTTTTTCTCCCGAGCGTGGAACATATATGACCACCAGGAGTAACACTCTGTCTTGTCGGGATAGAAAAACCGGAAGCTGTCTATAAAGCCGCTTTCCAGAAGTTTCGACATCCGGCCCCGTTCCTCGTCGGTAAATCCGGCGTTTTTTCGGTTGGTTTTAGGGTTCTTGAGGTCGATTTCCTGGTGGGCTACATTCATGTCGCCGCAGACGATGACCGGTTTGACCGCATCCAGTTCTATAAGATAATCTCTGAAATCGTCTTCCCATTTCATTCGATAGGAGAGTCTCGCCAAATCCCGCTGAGAGTTTGGAGTATACACGTTGACGAGGAAGAAATGTTCAAATTCCAGCGTGATAACCCGGCCTTCGTGGTCGTGTTCGTCGATGCCGATGCCGTACTGGACTGAAAGCGGTGAAACTTTGGTAAAGACCGCAGTACCGGAGTAGCCTTTCCGCTCGGCAGAATTCCAATACTGCTGGTAACCGTCGATGGTAAAGTCGGCCTGCTCCGGCTGCATCTTGGTTTCCTGGACACAGAAGATGTCCGCGTTTGAAGCTTTCAGAAAATCCATGAAGCCTTTATTCATGCAGGCCCGGAGACCATTTACATTCCAGGAGATCAGTTTCATAGAGGGTTCCTTTCTCGTATCTGTGTTCGTTTATTATACCACAAATTGGTTGCGCGAAGCGCAATCAGTGGCGTAGCCACAGGGGCGACAGCCCCAAATTGTGATAAAATGTTCTCTCAGGCGTCCGAAGGCTTGTGAAGCAAGGCTTCGGCCCACGCCGTGAGGTTATTATACCACGTCCGCAAATTCCTTTAGGAATTTGTAGGCGGATCCACCCGATGACAAAATAAATGCAATGCTAAAATGCAAGCATTTTAGTTGCCGCAGTTATGCGGCCAACGGTTTTCTGGGAAAACCGTTACTAATTGCATTTATTATACCATATCTGCAAGTCCTGTTGGACTTGCAATGCCGCTTTCAGCGGCACCAAAGCGCCTTTAGGCGATTTGCAAACAGCTTTGCTGTTTGCTTGTGAGGTTATTATAACATTATTGCCACAAAATGTCAGCGCTAATATAGAAAATCCTTGTGATGTTTACGAAATTGTCAAAATTAAGAAAAATGTCAGCCGAAAGGGATTTTATCGGCAGGTATAATATGGTAAAATAACTGTAATCTATCCTGTAAAAGGATTTGGCAAAAAAGATCAATAGAAGGGTATTTGCGTTATGTGGAAACTGAAGCGATATTTAGGCCGCTATAAAAAGCAGGTCATCATCGGCCCCCTTTTTAAGTTTACCGAGGCGGTTTTGGAGCTGTTTGTCCCCCTTGTTATGGCGCGGATTATTGATATCGGTGTCGCCAACAGGGATTTGCCCTATGTGCTCAAAATGGGCGGGTTGCTGCTGCTTTTGGGAGCAGTAGGGTTAGGGTGCGCGCTAATCTGTCAATACTCAGCCTCCATCGCTTCTCAGGGGATCGGCACCATCCTGCGAAACGATTTATACCACAAGATCAACAGATTTTCCCATGCGGAAATCGACCGTTTCGGTACCCATTCGTTGGTGACAAGGCTTACAAACGACATCAACCAGCTGCAGGTGGCGGTGGCTATGCTAATCCGCTTGGTGGTGCGGGCGCCGTTTCTTGCCATCGGCGCTGTTGTGATGGCTTTTACTATCGACCTCAAACTGTCGTGTATTCTGCTGGCGACTCTGCCTGTCATCGTTTTGGTTTTATGGCTGATTATGGGCAAGTCAGTGCCGTTTTTTAAGGTGATGCAGAAAAAGCTGGATCGGATTTCTCTTATTACTCGAGAGAATTTGGAGGGTGCAAGGGTCATTCGCGCATTTTCCAAGCAGGAGACCGAAAAGACCCGTTTTGCTGAGGCCAGCGACGATTTGGCCGATACGGCGGTAGGAGTCGGAAGGCTTTCCGCTTTGCTCAATCCGCTGACCTATACCATCATGAATATCGGAATCGTGGCGGTTTTGTGGTTTGGCGGAGGGCAGGTTTACAGGGGAGACCTGTCCCAGGGGGAAATCATCGCCTTTGTCAACTACATGACTCAAATCCTGCTGGCGCTGGTGGTGGTCGCCAACCTGGTGGTCACCTTTACCAAGGCGTCGGCTTCTGCGGCCCGGGTCAACGAAGTGCTGGAGACAGAATCCTCCGTTGTTTCGCAAAATGAGACCCCTGTTTTGGGAAAAGCGGACGCACCTCAGATTTCCTTTCAGGATGTGGCGTTTTCCTATCAAGGGGCGGAAGCGCCGTCTCTGCAAGGGATCACAGTGGATATTAAACGGGGCGAGACAGTGGGCATCATCGGCGGAACAGGTTCCGGCAAATCCACACTAGTTCACCTGATTCCCCGGTTTTATGACATCACGGGGGGAAAGCTGCTTATTGACGGCGTTGACGTAAAAGAATACCCCTTATCCCAGCTTCGGAAAAAAATCGGGCTCGTCCCCCAAAAGGCGGCGGTGGTTTCTGGAACGATTGCAGAAAATCTCCGCTGGGGGAAAGAGGACGCATCTGGGGAAGAACTGATCGCCGCGCTAAAAACGGCACAGGCTTACGATTTTGTTGCGGCGCTGCCGGATGGCCTTGAGACCCATATCGAGCAGGGGGGCAAAAACGTTTCCGGTGGGCAGAAGCAACGGCTCACCATTGCGCGGGCACTGGTGGGCAAGCCGGAGGTGCTGATTTTAGACGATAGCTCCAGCGCTTTGGACTTCGCCACAGACGCGGCGCTGCGAAAGGCACTCCGGAAAGACACGGCGGGGATGACGGTAATTATTGTTTCCCAGCGGGCGGGCTCCATCCGCCACGCCGACAAAATCATCGTATTGGACGACGGCGAAATGGCCGGCATCGGCAGACACGACGATTTGTTCGAAAATTGCGCTGTGTACCGGGAAATCTGTCTCTCCCAGCTCAGCGCGGAAGAGGCCGGCGGGAAAGGAGGGGATTCCCATGAATAAACAGGTGTTAAAACGCCTCCTCACCTACACCAAGCCCTATTTTGGATTTTTGGTGCTGGCACTTATTTGCGCCGTAATCAGCGTGACATTGTCTCTGCTGGTACCGGTGCTTATCGGTGACGCCGTCGACCTGATTATCGGGCCGGGGCAGGTGGATTTTGATGGGCTTCCTATGATTCTCTGGTGGCTGGCAGGGTGTATCGTCGGTTCCTCTCTGTTTCAATGGCTCATGTCCTATTGCACCAACGTCATCACCTACCGGACAGTCAAAGACCTGCGCATCCAGCTTTTCAACAAGCTGAGTGCAGTTCCCTTAAAATTTATCGACCAGACGGCCCACGGAAATATCATCAACCGGGTGGTCAACGATATCGACCAGGTCTCCGACGGGCTGTTACAGGGTTTTACCCAGTTGTTTACCGGCGTTGTGACCATTGTTGGCACCTTGCTGTTCATGCTCTTTGCCGACCCGCTGATTACTCTGGTGGTCGTGGTGCTGACGCCCCTTTCGCTGTTTGTGGCTTCCTTTATCGCCAAAAATTCCTACAAGCATTTCCGGAATCAGACAGTGACTCAGGGGGAACTCACCGGCTACATCGAAGAAATGATCGGCAACCAGAAGCTGGTCAAAGGTTTTGGCTATGAGGAGAGGACCGAAGAAAAGTTTGGAACAATCAATGAAAAGCTCTACGGACAGGGGCAGAAGGCACAGTTTTATTCGTCCCTGTCGAACCCCTGCACCCGATTTGTCAACGCCATCGTCTATGCAGCGGTGGGAATCATTGGGGCAATTAGCGCCATTTACGGCCGGCTGACGGTGGGGCAGATTTCCATGTTTTTGAGCTACGCCAACCAGTACACCAAGCCTTTTAACGAAATCACCGGTATCGTCACCCAGCTGCAAAGCGCCTTTGCGTCGGCACAGCGGGTGTTTGCGGTGCTGGATGAGGAGCCGGAGATCCCCGATGATCCCCAGGCGCTCCGAAAAACATCCTGCGAAGGCAGGGTGGAGCTGTCGGATGTGTCCTTCTCCTACGATCCGGAACGGCCACTTATCGAGAACTTAAACCTTCTCGTCCATCCGGGGAACCGAATCGCCATTGTCGGCCCCACCGGCTGCGGCAAGACAACTCTTATCAATCTGCTCATGCGGTTTTACGATGTAAACGAAGGGGCGATCTCGGTGGACGGAACCGATATCCGAGCCATCACCCGGAATTCCCTGCGAGGAAGCTACGGCATGGTGCTCCAGGAGTCCTGGCTTTTCTCGGGGACGGTGCGGGACAACATCGCCTACGGCAAGCCCGATGCCCCCGACGAAGAGGTGAAAGCGGCGGCCAAGGCTGCCCACGCCCATGGGTTTATCCGAAGGCTCCCAAACGGCTACAATACCATTATCGCCGAGGACGGAGGAAATCTTTCTCAAGGCCAGCGGCAGCTTCTTTGTATTGCCAGAGTCATGCTGGTGGATCCACCCATGCTGATTCTCGATGAGGCCACCAGCAACATCGACACCCGCACCGAGCTATACGTCCAGGAGGCGTTCCAGAGGATGATGGAGGGGCGGACCAGCTTTATCGTCGCCCATCGCCTTTCTACCATCAAAAACGCTGACACCATTCTGGTTATGGACAAAGGGCATATCATCGAGCAGGGAAATCACCAGGAACTGCTCCACAAACAGGGATTCTATTACCGGCTGTATAACAGCCAGTTTGCCGCGTCGGAAGAGGCATAAAAATATAGATGAAAAGCTTGATGCGATATTGGATACGCAACAAGCTTTTCTTTTTTGCATCTTTAGTTTAAAATATTGCTTTACAAGTGTTTTAGTATTCTGTTATAATTATATAAAGTAATTGATAATATGGGACGTGGGCAATATGAGCGAAGCAATTGTCATCAAACAAAATACCAAGAAAAATATTTTTTATGTGGCTGGGACGCTTGTAATGAGCATTTTATTTCTTTGGATGGTATTCCTTAACTACAGACCGGAAACCGGTATTTTAGGTGTGCTATGCCAAAGTACTGTTTTTTACATTTTACTGAAAATTCTTTTTGTAGTCGGCGCTCTGTTTTGCATATATGGTGCGATTTATATGATGAAACGGATCAAATCGGGTAAGGCAGTACTGATTGTTGATCAGAAAGGTGTTACCGACAATAGTTCTGCCGCAGCATTGGGGTTCATTCCCTGGGAGGATATTAATCGAATTTATATGGATAGGTTGATGAACAATCAATTTATCGAGCTAGTGCTGAAAGACGAGGAAAAATATCTGACCAAAATGCACGGCTACAAGAAGTTTACCGCCCTTTCCAACAAAAAAATGGGACATCAAATCGTGTGTATTACCTTAAATTTTACCGGCGCTTCGCCTCAGGCGGTGTTTGTAAAAATGCAGCTGTTGTTTGAACAGGAAAAACAGATGGAGAATCTGCTGGATACACAATAACGGAACCCCGCCTCAGTGTAAACTGAGGCGGGTTTCATCATTTTATTCCTTTACCCGCTCCTTGACCATCTGGGAGAGTTTTGCAATAAGGTCATCCAGGCTCATAGCACCCAGGTCACCTTCCGAGCGGGAACGGACGGCAACAGCGCCGCTTTCCACTTCTTTGTCGCCTAAAACCAGCATGAAGGGAACCTTTTCCAGCTGGGCTTCTCTGATCTTGTAGCCGATTTTCTCGTTGCGGTCGTCCAACTCCAGTCTAAAACCGGCGGCAGTCAGTTTGTCGGCAACTTCCTTGGCGTAGGCGTGCTGGTGTTCGCTGATGGGGAGCACTTTGATCTGCACGGGAGCAAGCCACAGAGGAAACGCACCGGCAAAATGCTCGGTGAGGATACCGATAAAGCGTTCCACTGAGCCGAACACTACCCGGTGAATCATGACGGGGCGGTGTTTTGCGCCGTCAGCACCGGTATACTCCAATTCAAACCGCTCCGGCAGCTGATAATCGAGCTGGATGGTACCGCACTGCCAGGTGCGTCCCAGGCAGTCGGTGAGATGGAAGTCCAGCTTGGGGCCGTAGAAAGCGCCGTCTCCCTCGTTGATCTGATAGTCATAGCCCAACTCGACGATGGCGTCCCGCAGGGCATCTGTGGCGATGTCCCAATCCTTCTTTTCGCCGATGTGGTCTTCTGGCATGGTGGATAGCTCGATGTGATAGGGGAACCCAAAGGTGCTGTACACTTTGTCGATAAGGCGGACGACTCCTTTGACTTCGTCCTTGATCTGGTCGGGAGTCATGAAGATGTGTGCGTCGTCTTGAGTGAAGTTGCGGACCCGCATGAGGCCGTGAAGCGCGCCGGAAAGCTCATGACGGTGAACCAGTCCCAGTTCGCCCATGCGCAGGGGCAGGTCGCGGTAGGAACGCATCTTGGTTTTGTAAACCAGCATACCGCCGGGGCAGTTCATGGGCTTGATGGCGAAATCCTCGTCATCGATTTTCGTCGTGTACATGTTGTCTTTATAGTGTCCCCAGTGGCCGCTGCGCTCCCAGAGGGTGCGGCTCAAAATAACGGGGGTGGAGATTTCCTGATACCCGGCCTCACGGTGCAGTTCCCGCCAGTAGTCGATGAGCAGGTTGCGGAGTATCATTCCCTTGGGCAGGAAGAAGGGGAATCCGGGGCCCTCTTCCATGATGGTGAACAGTTCCAAATCCTTGCCGATCTTGCGGTGGTCGCGCTTTTTGGCCTCTTCCAGCATGGTCAGGTATTCTTCCAGCATGCTGGCTTTGGGGAAAGCGGTGCCGTAAACGCGGCAGAGCTGTTTTCCCTTGGCGTCGCCCCGCCAGTAAGCGCCGGTGCAGTTGGTGAGTTTTACTGCTTTGAGCGGTGAGGTGGACATCAGATGGGGACCGGCACAGAGGTCGACAAAATCTCCCTGCTGATAGAAGCTGATGTTCTCGCCTTTGTCGGCGTGCTCATGGCAGAGCTCCACTTTATAGGGCTCGCCCATGTCCTCCAGTTTTTTGAGCCCTTCCTGAGCAGGAAGCTCGAACCGCTCCAAGGAGAGACCTTCCTTGACGATTTTTTTCATCTCTTTTTCGATTTTGTCGAGATCCTCCGGCCCGAAGGGAATTTCCACGTCGAAATCGTAGTAAAATCCGTTGTCGATGGCGGGGCCGATGGCCAATTTGGTGCTGGGGTAGAGGCGTTTGACCGCCTGGGCCAGCACGTGGGAAGCGGTGTGCCAAAATGCCTTTTTACCGTCCTCTTCGTCGAAGGTGAGAATTTCCAAGTTGCAGTCTTGATCGATGGGAGTGCGCAGGTCGGCAACATTGCCGTCGATGCGTCCGCAGCAGGCGTTGCGGAAAAGCCCCATGCTCAAATCTTTGGCCACATCGCCGACTGAGATGCCCTGGTCGTATTCCTTGACGCTGCCGTCTTTTAGTGTAATCTTTACCATATTTGTTCTTCCTTTCTCAAAAACAAAAAACGCCCATCCCAAATATGGGATGAAGCGTATGACTCCATGGTTCCACCCAAATTGCCCGGAATATCCGGACCGCTTGAAAGCAGTGTAACGGTTGCTGGCCGTTGCGCTTGACCCTTTTTGCAAGGATTTCACGCACTCTCCGAGGTGGTATCGTCTTTTTCCGCCGTGAAACGCTTGCAGCCCAATTTGGCGTTTCTCTCTGGGACGGTTTGCGAAAAAGCCGCGTCCTCTTTTGCGATTTTGTTTGTTGAGTTGATTGTATCACTATCAAAAACAATTGTCAAGAGTTGTTTTTGAGAGGAGAAAAGTTCCTGCATTGCTTTTGTGTGAAAGTTATGATAAAATATCCACGAACGGCACACGAAGTGTGCCAGCATCGATGATACAAGGTTTTGTGAAACAAAACTTTTTGTGGATTATGATAAAAATAAGCCTAGTATTCATTCAGTGGGGAGGAGGAGCTTTTGTGAAACAGGTTGCGGTCATCGGGGGAGGCGCGTCCGGCTTAGCGGCGGCGATAACGGCGGGCAAAATGGGCGCTGCTGTCACCATTTATGAAAGAGGTCCTCGGGTGGGCAAAAAACTGCTGGCTACCGGCAATGGCCGCTGCAACATCAGCAATCGGTTTTGCACCATCGACCGCTATCACGGTGGAGATACAGGCTTTATCCTTCCCGCTATGGAAAAATTCGACCTGCAAAGCACCGAGAAGTTTTTCGGCGATATGGGACTGATGCTTACCGAGCTTGACGAGGGAAAGCTGTACCCTCGCCCTCTTCAGGCCTCAGCGGTGTTGGATGTGCTGCGGATGGAGATAGAGCGGCTGCATGTCCGCGCTGTCTGTGACTGCGAAATAGAAGAAATTTGCCTCAAAGGGCAAGGATTTACCCTATGGTCCAAGGACAAATCTTTTTTCGCCGACGCGGTCATTTTAGCAGCGGGCGGCGAGGCATCCCCACAGTTAGGCGGCACTGACAGCGGCTACCAGTTGCTGCGGAAGCTGGGACATTCTATTACCCAGCGGATCCCGTCCATTGTCCAGCTAAAAACCGACGTAACTACCATTAAACCTCTGTCGGGAATGAAAATCGACGGAAGGGCGCGGCTGTTTGCAGGAAAAAAAGAGGTGCAGTCTCAGTTCGGAGAAATCCTCTTCACCGACTACGGTGTGTCCGGCCCGCCTATTATGCAGATTTCGGGTGCTGCTTCCCGGCTGCTTTGCGAGGGCAAGAGCGCTGTTCTTTCGCTGGACCTCATGCCGGAGCTGGAACAAAAAAAGCTCTATTTTCTGCTGAAAAGCAGGGCTTATACCCACCCGGAGCGCAGCTTAGAGGAATTTTTTGTGGGGATGCTTCCAAAACGACTGGGACAGTGCGCTATGAAGGCGGTTGCCCTCACTCCGCTTTCCAGGCAGGTGTCCGAGCTGGCGGACGGAGGTTTACAGGCGCTGGCGGCACA
>CABUOE010000008.1 GCA_902493155.1 uncultured Eubacteriales bacterium | reverse complement strand
GCTTTTTCAAGGATATGACTTATATTGAAGAAACCCGCGTTGAGATGCATTACGAGCTGCCTCTTAACGAAATCGTCTACGATTTCTTCGACGCGCTCAAGTCCCGCACCAAGGGATATGCTTCCTTTGATTACGAGCTTATCGGCTACAAGCCTTCAAAGCTGGTTAAGCTGGATATTCTGCTCAACGGGGATATCGTCGATGCCCTGTCCTTCATCGTCCACGAGGATAAAGCCTACGCCAGAGGCCGGAAAATCGCCGAGAACCTGAAGGAAAACATCCCGCGCCAGCTATTCGAGGTGCCTATTCAGGCGGCCATCGGAGGCAAAATCATCGCTCGGGAGACGGTGAAGGCGCTCCGTAAGGATGTGCTCGCCAAGTGCTACGGCGGCGATATCACCCGTAAGAAAAAGCTTCTGGAAAAGCAAAAAGAGGGAAAAAAACGCATGCGCCAGTTGGGCAGCGTGGAAGTTCCCCAAGAGGCCTTTATGGCGGTACTCAAACTAGATTAATTGTGCCGGGCAGGAAACATCCTGCCCGTTTTTGTTGGGAGGGAATACTTTGCGACCGATTGGGATTTACATTCATGTGCCTTTTTGCCGCTCCAAATGCGGCTACTGCGATTTTTACTCCCTGACCCGGGAGAATTTGCGGGAGGCCTATGTGGATCGAGTGATCGAAGAGATTCAGACATATCAAGGCAGGGGGATTGTGGCCGACACCCTTTTCATCGGAGGGGGAACCCCCTCCTTGCTCACTGAATCGGAAGTGGAGCGGCTTGTCGCCGCCTGCCGGGAGGTTTTTTCCCTTCAAGGTGAAATCACGATGGAAGCAAATCCTGACAGCGTTTCCCCGGATTATCTCAGTGGGATCCGAAGAGCCGGAATCAACCGAATCTCCTTTGGCGCCCAGTCTGGCATTGACCGAGAACTAAAAGCGCTGGGGCGGCGGCACAATGGGTCGCAAATCGCGCAGGCCGTTTGCTGGGCGCGGGAGGCGGGATTTGAAAACCTGAGTCTCGACATGATGCTGGGAATCCCGTATCAGACTTCTGAAACCTTAAAAACGACGCTTGATTTTATGGTGGGGCTACAGCCGGAACACCTCTCCTGCTACCTGCTAAAAATCGAAGAAGGAACCCCCTTCTACCAACAACACGCGGAAAACTTATGCGGGGACGAAGACCACACGGCAGATTTTTACCTGCAAACTGTCGAGATGCTGCAAAAAAGCGGATATTTTCAGTACGAAATCTCAAACTTTGCCAAAATTGGGTATAAAAGCCAGCACAACTTGAAATACTGGCAGTGTGAGGAATATTTTGGATTTGGCGCCGCCGCCCATTCTTTTTTTGGCGGGAAGCGCTTTTACCACTCTGCTTCCATCCAAAATTACCTGTCTTCGCCGGACTTCGCGGTTTTCCCAGACGGGGAAGGGGGCGGTATCGAGGAACAAATACTCCTGCGGCTTCGCCTAAACGAAGGCCTGGATCTTGCAGCTTTGACGGACAAGAAGCAAGCGGATCGCCTTTTGACCCGCAGCTTAAAATATCGAAGAACCGGCCTCATGAGACTTACTGGTAACAGACTTTCTTTTACCCCGCAAGGTTTCTTAGTTTCCAATACAATTTTGGCAGCACTTTTATCCGATTGAGATGTAAATTATTACAATTTGATTACAGAATAAATAATATTCAAAAGAAAAATTATCGTCATTTTACATAAATTATCAAAATTATTTTATGCCTTTTGTTGAAATTATGCCTGTATTCCTCTAAATTGGTAACAAAGTGGTTGCAAAAAATATCTTCTATTGTTATAATGATAAAGGTTTTATCGGTGTTACCATTTTGTAATACCAGAAAGGAGATGGTTCCAATGGCTCTCCACTCGAAAGATGGTTGGGGCAAAGCAAAGGAAAATTTGATTTCCGCATCTAAAGCTGCAAAAGAACACGCCAAGAAATGGTTTATATATATCAAAGAAAAAACAAAAGCTGCTTCTATTGTCGCAGGTACAAAGCTCAGTGAGCTCTGCGCTTTTACCGGTGAAGCTACTTTGATGGACTTAGAAAAAGTACAAGCTATTTCCAAAAATAAGCTTCATGTGGTCAAAAAGGCTGCCGCACCTAAGGTTCACATTGTCAAACATCATGCCAGACAAAAATGGACAGCGGCAAACAAAAAGGTTTTCGCTCCTTTTGCAAAACTGAAAAGAATTCCGCAGATTTTGGTGGAAGGCTATAAAGAAAATGGCTTTTCCGGCGTTTTTCAGGCCGCGAGAGAAGGAATTCGGAACAATCCTTCCTTCCTGAAAACACTGGTCAATTACGCAGCCCCGGTGGTTGGCGTTTTTGTATTGGTTCAGGTAGTCGCTTCCTCGATGAACGTGACTTACGCCCTAGCTGTAGAGCAGGATGGCAAAGTCATCGCCTATGTACAGGATGAAGCCATCTATACAGAGGCACGGAAGGATCTGCAAAATCGTATCGTAAGCACTTCCGACGATCAGATTTTTGAGTTGGATCCCAGCTTTACCGTCGTCAAGGTCGAAAAAGATAAAGTTTCCGATGTACCGGAAGTTACCGACAGCCTGATCCAGATGTCCAGTCAGGACATCATGGAGGCAGAAGGGCTGTATATTGACGGGGAATTTTACGGTGCCGTCACCGACCAGTCTTTGATTCGTTCCATTCTGGACAGTACACTGGACAGCTACCGTTCCGGTGATGCCAATGAAACAGTAGAGTTTACAAAAAATATCGAGTTGAAGGAAGGTTTGTACCTAACCGACAGCATCGTGTCCGACGAAGATATGGAAAACCTTCTTCTTTCCGATGTTCAGGCGGAAAGAACCTACACAATTCAGAAGGGCGACAGTCCTACTCTGATTGCCGATAAAAACGGCGTTCCCTACGAGCTTTTTAAAGCGATGAACCCCACTATCGAAGAAGAGTGCATGATCGGCGATGAAGCAATTATCGCAAACCAGGAACCCTTCCTCTCGGTACGCGTGACCAA
The DNA here is from genome assembly GCA_902493155.1 of uncultured Eubacteriales bacterium. Classification (GTDB taxonomy): domain Bacteria; phylum Bacillota; class Clostridia; order Oscillospirales; family Ruminococcaceae; genus Fumia. Next base: position 25,476 of record CABUOE010000008.1, on the reverse strand, counting down.
AGAAATCACCTATACCGAAGATATCCCCTATGAAACAGAAATTACCGAAGACGCCAGCAAAAACAAAGGCTACTCGGAAACCGTCCAAGAGGGCGAAAAGGGCTCTAAAGAAGTCACTGCTTCGGTTGAATACGTAAATAACATTGAAGAAAGCCGTGAAATTCTTTCTTCTACCGTTACCAAAGAGCCTGTCACTGAAAAGATCGTGAAGGGCACTAAAGTGGAAACTGTCAGCCGTTCTTCTTACGTTCCTTCTTCCACTGGAAGCGGGAAAGTCAGCGGTAACTTCATTTGGCCGGTGGGCGGCAGCGGCGGAAAAATCAGTTGCTATTATGGCAGCGGAGGCCATCGCGGCCTCGACATCGCGGCAAGTTATGGAACTCCTGTAAGAGCTTCTGCAGCCGGTAAGGTTGTAGTTTCCGGATGGTACTACAGCTATGGTAAATGTGTTGTCATCGACCACGGAAATGGCGTCCGCACCTTGTACGGTCACAATTCCAGCCTGAATGTATCGGTTGGCCAGTACGTGTCCCAGGGCCAGCAAATTGCCGGTGTCGGAAGCACTGGTTACTCTACCGGAAATCATTGTCACTTTGAAGTGCAGATAAACGGTGGAACCAGAAATCCCTTGAATTATATTGGATAACAGCAAACCCCGTCGAAGAAATCCGACGGGGTTCTTTATTTTTTTCTTTACTCAATATTCAAAGCAGGCAGCTTTTTTCTGTAAGCTGCCTGCTTCATGTCTATTTGGAGTTCTTATCCTGTAAATGATGATGGGCTTCCAGCAACGATTCTTCCATATAATCGAGCTGTTCCACTTCCTCGTAACTTTCGACCAAGGGGCTTTCCTGCAGTTCAGTGTATTCCTGTGCACCGGGCTTAAAGGCCAGTTTCAAGAGAATTGGGGTCAGGATGGTTACCAATACCACGGTCAGAATGACCGGACCCAGGAAGGCCTCCGGCATAAGTCCCATAGCAATGCCTTTGTTGGCCACAATCAATGCTACCTCACCGCGGCAGATCATACCGACGCCGATTTGCATACATTTTAAATTGGAAAAACCGCAGATTTTTGCCCCCAGTCCGCATCCCACTAGTTTGGAAATCACCGCAACTACTACAAGCAAAACGGTAAAGAAGATGATTTGCGCATCCATCTTTGGCAAGACTACTTTGATACCTACGCTGGCAAAAAAGATGGGGGTCAGCAACAGATAGGACAGCGAGCTGAATTTGGATTCAATGTACTTGGCTTTCGGGGTGTTGGCAATTACAAGACCGGCGCCAAATGCACCGATAATGTCGGCGACTCCGAAAAAATGCTCAGCACAGAAAGCCATAATCAGACAGAGGACAAAAGCGAGAATAGGGAAGCGATGCAAATCCTTTTTCACCTTGTTGGAATACCAGTTGAGGAATTTGTAGGCCAGTAAACCAAACACAATAGCAAATACAAAGAATCCGACTATTTTGGCCAGTACAATCCAGATGCTGACTTGTGCGCCTGCCAAGCTGGTGATGATCGTCAGCGCCACAAGGCCCAGTACGTCGTCGATTAGAGCAGCTGCCAAAATAGTGTTCCCCACCTTGGTATTCAGTTTTCCCATCTCTTTCAGCGTCTCCACTGTAATACTGACCGAGGTTGCCGTCAGGATAACACCGATGAAAATATTCTGCAATAAAACGTTGCCGGGATGGGCAAACTCTCCTCTATTGAAGAAATAAGCTAAGCACGCGCCCATGATGAGCGGCACTAAAAGCCGCAAAGTGCCACCCAGAAACCCGCTTTTCCCGAATTTTTCAGCTCCCGGATGTCGGTTCCCATACCTGCCGTAAACATGATGACGATTACGCCCAGTTCGGAAAGCTGGGTCAAAAATTCTGTTTCCTGCAGGACGTTTAAAACCGCAGGGCCCAAAATCAGTCCGGCAATCAGCGCGCCGACCACCTGAGGCATCTGGAATCGCTTGGTAATCAGTCCCAAAATTTTGGTACTGATTAAAATTAGTGCAATATCCAATAAAAACTTATAGGACATCTCTCTTTTTCCTTCCTCTCATCTCCATTATTTAACCACCATATATTATATCGAAAATCAAAAGTTTCGCAATGGATATCCTGACAAATATTTGAATATATTTCGTCAAATATTAGGCTATTTGCGGCCATATAAACAGGATATGAGGGTATATGAGAATAAATATACAAAAGTAGCTGTTTCTAACTTTTTCCTTTTATAATTGAATGAAAAAAACCGATACTACAGGTACACAAAAGATTTCTCAACAAGCGTTTGCAATTTTTTGTGTACTCTGTTTTCATTAAAAAACAGAAGAAAAAACCGGTCTCCATTGGGAGGCCGGTTTTTTAATTGAAATGTTATCTGAAATATTCTACACCACTTTTGAAGATCATCTGGTCTTTGTTGCCGTCGATGTTCTTAGCGATATCGCTTCCAATGCGTTCGCTGTGAGCCATCTTTCCAAGGACGCGGCCATCGGGAGAGGTAATGCCCTCAATAGCCATCATAGACTCGTTGGGATTAAAGCGGATGTCGTAGGTAGGTTCGCCGTCCAGATTTACATATTGGGTCGCGATCTGGCCGTTGGCCGCAAGGCAGGCGATCTCTTCAGGAGAGGCGATAAAGCGGCCCTCGCCGTGGGAAATCGGCACTGTATGATAATCGCCCACATGGGTGTTGTAGAGCCAGGGCGATTTGTTGGAGGCGATCCTCGTTGTGACCATCATCGACTGGTGGCGGCCAATGGAGTTAAAGGTGAGGGTAGGAGAATCATCTTTCATCTCGACAATTTCGCCGTAGGGAACCAGTCCCAGCTTGACAAGGGCTTGGAAGCCATTGCAGATACCCAGCATCAGGCCATCCCGGTTCTTTAAAAGGTCGTGGACACCGTCTTTGATACGGGGATTGCGGAAGAAGGCAGTGATAAATTTGCCGGAACCGTCCGGTTCGTCACCGCCGGAAAATCCGCCGGGAATCATAATGATTTGAGATTTCTGAATCCGTTTGGCAAACTCATGAACCGACTCTTCGATGTCCGCGCTGGAAAGGTTTTTGACTACGAAAACATCAGCCACAGCGCCCGCCTTTTCAAAAGCCCGCTGAGTATCGTACTCGCAGTTGGTGCCGGGGAAGACCGGAATCAGCACCCGGGGAGAAGCCGCCTTGATGGCGGGAGTCAGCCGAGTCTTGTTTTCGTAGCTGAAGGTTTCGATTTTTTCTTTGCTGGTCTCGACGTTGCAGTGGAATACTTTCTCCAGCTTGTTTTCATAAGCGTCCTGCAAATCGGCAAGAGGGATACGGGTGCCGTTTGCCAGATGAATGTCTGCATCCAGGCTGGTGACGCCGATGACGTCCAATTCGTTAACCGCTTTGGAATTGCCGTCCAGCTCCATTAAGAATCCGCCGTACACCGGGTTAAAGAGTAGGGTTTCCTCAATGTCCCGGGTGAAGTGGAAGCCAATCCCATTGCCAAAGGCCATTTTGGTGACCGCCTCAGCAACACCGCCAAAGCCTAGGGTCCACACGGCAACAGCTTCTTTGCTGTCAATGAGTTTTTCTACCTTGGAGAAGACTTCCTTGATGCTTTCAAAGTCCGGCGTTCCGTCCTCATTGTATTTGGGGAGCAGCAACACAACAGGACTGCTGACTGATTTAAATTCAGGGGAGACAACTTTTCTGGAATCCGCCAGAGATACGGCAAAAGATACGAGGGTAGGGGGAACGTCGATATCCTCAAAAGTTCCGGACATGGAGTCCTTTCCGCCAATGGCGCCGATGCCTAGCTGCATCTGCGCCTCAAAGCCGCCCAAGAGAGCGGAGAGTGGCTTGCCCCAACGCTCCGGATCGTTATTGGTCCGCTCGAAATACTCCTGGAAGGTGAGCCAGCACTGTTCGTGGCTTCCGCCGGCGGAAACCACTTTGGCCACCGACTCGACCACCGCGTCCATGGCGCCGATATACGGATTCTGTTCCGTAACATAGGGGTTATAGCCCCATCCCATGACGGAACAGGTGATGGTTTCGCCGCTGAGAACCGGAATTTTCGCCGTCATAGCCTGGGTTTTGGTGAGCTGATACTTGCCGCCGAAGGGCATGGTAACAGTTCCCGCGCCGATAGAGCTGTCGAACATCTCGACTAAGCCCTTTTGGGAGCAGATATTCAGGTCGGAGAGGTGGGCAAGCCAGCCCTCCTTATTGTTTTGACGGTTGTTGACAGGTTTCACTTTACCGACGCTGATTTTGATATCGGTGTGTTTTTCTGCACCGTTGGAATTCAAAAATTCTCGGGAGAGATCGACGATCTCGTGGCCGTTCCAGTTCATCCGGAGACGGGGTTCCTCGGTAACAGTAGCCACAACAGTGGCTTCTAAGTTCTCGGTGTGGGCCAACTCGATAAACTTGTCCACGTTTTCCGGGGCGACGACTACCGCCATACGCTCCTGAGATTCAGAGATAGCCAGCTCGGTGCCGTCCAAACCGTCGTATTTTTTGGGAACGGCGTCAAGATTGATTTTAAGGCCGTCAGCCAGTTCACCGATAGCGACGCTGACGCCGCCCGCGCCAAAATCGTTGCAGCGGCGAATCATTCTGGTAACATTGGGATTTCTAAACATGCGGGAAATTTTCCGCTCGATCGGGGGATTTCCCTTCTGTACTTCCGCGCCGCAGCTTTCCAGCGATTCCAGAGTGTGGGATTTGGAGGAACCGGTAGCTCCGCCGCAGCCGTCCCGACCGGTGCGTCCGCCCAGCAAAATGACGATGTCGCCGGAGGAGGGCACTTCCCGGATGACGTTGCCAGCAGGGGTAGCGCCGATGACAGCGCCGATCTCCATCCGTTTCGCCACATAGTTCGGGTGGTAAATCTCAGCGACTTCGCCGGTGGCGAGGCCGATCTGATTTCCGTAAGAGCTGTAGCCGTGGGCGGCGGTGGTGACGATTTTCTTTTGAGGCAGCTTACCCGTCAAAGTCTCTTTCCTCGAAACAGTGGGATCAGCGGCGCCGGTGACGCGCATGGCCTGATAGACGTAAGAGCGGCCGGACAGGGGGTCGCGGATTGCTCCGCCCAGGCAGGTGGCCGCGCCGCCGAAAGGTTCGATTTCAGTGGGATGGTTGTGGGTCTCGTTTTTGAACATCAAAAGCCATTTTTCTTTAACGCCGTCGATGTCCACGTCGATTTTCACCGAGCAGGCGTTGATTTCCTCGCTTTCGTCCAAATCTTTTAAAAGACCGTCTTTTTTGAGCTTCTTGGCCGCGATGGTGGCCAAATCCATCAAAGTGACCGGTTTGTTGCGGCCCACGTAGAGTTCGCCCCGGGTCTCCATATATTTTTCAAAGGTTTCACTGACCGCTTCATCGTCGATTTCCACATTGTCGATGATGGTGGAGAAGGTGGTGTGGCGGCAGTGGTCGGACCAATAGGTGTCGATCATGCGGATTTCAGTAATCGTGGGATCCCGCTTCTCAGTGTCCTTGAAATAAGCCTGACAAAACTTGATGTCGTCCAGATCCATGGCGAGGCCATAGTTTTTGACAAACTGATCCAAAGCATCCTCATCGAGGCCAATAAATCCGTTCAATGTTTCCACTGTGGTGGGAATGTCGTATTCGGTTTTGAGGGTAGTGACCTTCTCGAGGCTTGCTTCCCGCGCTTCCACCGGGTTGATGAGGTGGTTTTTGATGGCGGCCATGTCCTCGTCGGAGATGGCGCCGTCAAAAATGTAGACGCGGGCGTTTTTGACCTTGGGGCGTTCGCCCTGGGTCATGATCTGGATACACTGCTCACAGGAATCGGCCCGCTGGTCGAACTGACCCGGCAGGTATTCTACCGCCAAAATACGCTGATTTGCTTTGGGGGAGGGAAGTTCTTCGGACGTCAAATCCACAGCCGGCTCCGAAAAGATGGTTTTCTGCGCGGTGGCAAAGGTTTCTTCGTCGATGCCCTCCACGTCGTAGCGGTTAAAAAGGCGAAGCCCGTCAAGGGCGATACCCAGGGAATTTTTGATATCCTGCAGGGTGGCTTTCGCCTCTACGGCAAAGGCCGGTTTTTTCTCCACATAAATTCTGAATACGGACATATTTTGACCTCCATTTTTCTCAACATCCCACGGTGACATTCCGTTTTAGTCTATATAAGTACGCCGACGCACCGGTCTCCCAGCACAGCGGTGATTTTCACTTTGATAATAGTGCCGCAGAGGGCGCTGTCGCAGTCCACGACGACGGGAGTGTAGTTTTTCGTAAAGCCCTCGTACCCCAAATGGTCTTTGGTCGTTTCCAGCAGGACTTCCTCCGTTTTTCCGATTTGGGAGCGCAAAAAGGCGTCCCGCGTCCGGTTTGTGGCCTCGATCATCCGGCGGCTGCGCTCTTCCTTGACGGAATTGGGAATCTGGTCCAGCCGTCTAGCTGCCACGGTACCCTCCCGCCGGGAATAGGCGAAGACGTGGGCTTTGGCGAGACGGATCTCCTCAGCAAAAGTCATTGACGCCTCGAAGTCCTCCTCGGTCTCCCCAGGGAATCCTACCATAATGTCGGTGGTAATAGAAGGATTTTCAAAAACCTCCCGGATTTTATCCACGATACGGCGGTACTCTGCGCAGTCGTAATGCCGATTCATGGCTCTGAGGGTCTTATCGCAGCCGCTTTGCAGCGACAGGTGAAACTGGGGACAGAAGTGAGGGAGTTTCGCCATCTCAGATAAATCCTCATCGGACAAAAGTTCCGGTTCCAGACTCCCCAAACGGACTCTGTGTAACCCTTCCACCGAACAGGCGAGTTTCACGGCGTCGATGAGCCTCAGGCCCAAATCTTTGCCATAGGACGAAAGATTGATGCCCACCAAAACCACTTCTTTGTAGCCGTTTTCCACTAAGCCCTCAAGTTCGGCGCGGATATCCTTAAGCGGTTTCGAACGAATAGGGCCCCGGGCGGTGGGAATAATACAATAAGAGCAATACCGCTCGCAGCCGTCCTCGATTTTTATGAACGCGCGTGTCCGGCCCCGAAGGCCTCGGACGCTCATCCCCTCAAAGGCCTCGTGACGCTGGTGTGGGGTGATGTCAACAACCCGCTCACCAGTGGCGAGCGCCTTCTGGACCGCCTGCAAAAGCCCTTTCCGGTTATAGGAACCGGTGATAATATCCGCTTCCGGAATCAGCTCTGCCGCATCGGGAAAGGCTTGGGGGAAACAGCCTGTGAGGGCCACTTTGGCCGCAGGATTCTGCTTTTTGAGGCGGCGGAGAAGCTGCCGCGACTTTTTATCCCCGGAAGAAGTGACGGTGCAGGAATTCACCACATAGACGTCCGCTTCTTCCTGAGGCTCCACCACGTCGAAACCATCGCTTAAAAACAGTTCCATTAAATTTTCGGTTTCGTACTGGTTGACCTTACAGCCCAGCGTGGCAAAAGCGATCCGCATTCCATTCTCCTTCCAATCTTGCTAAAATCCTCGATTTTACGGTATTTTTTCATAGTGTTGTATAAAATACCCAATTATAGACTTATACTATTGTTATTATAATGGATTTGAGAATTTTTTACAATTAGCAGTTGACTAAAAGTTCATCTGCTGTTATATTGTAAATATAGTAATTATGGATAGTGTACAGTAAGAACGAATGGCTTTTCTGTACATCCCTTCCAGTAAAACTGGGAGTTTTGCCTTGGAGAGCGATAGGCGAATATAATTGCCAAATTCAAAATTTATGGAGGTCGATACCAATGAAAACTTGCAATATCATGCTCGATACCATCAACGACGTAAAAGCGTTCGTAAACACCGTTTGCAAATGTGATTTCGACGTAGATTTGATTTCCGGAAGATACGCTGTCGACGCAAAATCCATTATGGGAATTTTTAGCTTGGATTTGTCCAAACCCATTAAGCTGGAAGCTCACAGCGATGATACAGACGAATTCTTTGCTGAAATCAAAGATTTTATCGTTGAGTAAAACGCAGTTATCGGACATCTATTCTGCTGATTTTCAAACGAACACAGGAAAAGACACCGTTTTTGGTGTCTTTTTTTTGTTTTGTCCGCATAAGCATATACCAAAATAGCGGCGCTGCTTCCTGCCTCTCTCAAAATCGGCGCCACATTTTCACGTGGCCCTGGGGAAGCCTCTGGGCCGGAAAGGGATGAAACCGAATGTTCAAGAAAATAATCAGCACTCTGCTCGCCTTGTCCCTCTGCGTTATTTGGGCAGCGCCTGTTTCCGCCGACGGCAACCCGGAGGAAGTAATGTCCGACGAAGTGGTTCCTACCGCCGCAGACGTGGCCGATATTCCCGCCAAATCCGCCATCCTCATGGACGCCACGTCGGGTCGTGTCCTGTTCGAAAAAAATCCCGACGAGCCCATGCCTCCCGCTTCCATCACCAAAATCATGACTTTGCTGCTTGTTTTTGAGGCCATGGACGAGGGCAAACTCACTTACGCGGATATGGTTACCTGTTCGGAAAACGCCAATTCCATGGGCGGCACCCAGATTTGGCTGGAAGTCGGGGAGCAGATGTCGGCGGAGGATCTTATCAAGGCTACCGCCATTAACTCGGCAAACGACGCCGCCATGGCGCTGGCAGAGCATGTGGGCGGCAGTGAAATGGCCTTTGTCGAAATGATGAACCAGAAAGCCAAAGATTTAGGGATGGCCAACACCCATTTTGTGAACCCCACCGGTCTCGACGCCGACGGGCACGTTTCCACCGCCCGGGATATTGCTCTCATGTCTCGGGAACTCTTAAAACACAAGGATATCACCAAATTTTCCACCGTTTGGATGGATAGTCTGCGGGACGGCAAAACAGGACTTACAAACACCAACAAACTGGTGCGATTCTACAAAGGATGCACCGGGCTGAAAACCGGCACCACCGACGGAGCGGGAAGTTGCCTTTCCGCCACCGCCGAGCGCAATGGGCTAAGTCTCATTGCCGTCTCGATGGGCTCCACCACCTCTGACGAGCGGTTTTCTTCCTGCCGTACCATGTTAGACTACGGTTTTTCCGCCTTTGAACATTTCACGCCGGAAATTCTGCCGGAAGACCTGACCCCTGTCGCCATTATCAAGGGCGTCGACAAAGAGGTAGAACTGAGCTACGAAACGCCGGAACCCATCCTCATCCCCAAGGGCCGGGGCGGAGACATTGAGAAAACCATTGCTATTCAGCCCGACGTAGAGGCTCCTGTCTTGCAGGGCCAGGCAGTAGGCGAAGCCCGCTTTACCCTGGATGGGGAAACCATTTGTGAAATTCCCATCACCGCTGCCAAAGAGGTTCCGAAAATGACTTTCGGAAATGCCTTTCAGATCCTTCTCAGGAATTTGCTTGCGTTCTAAGAAATCTTTCGCCCGCTGTAAAAATACTGCGGGCGATTATTCTATCTTGAAAATCAAAAACGCTGTGGTAAAATATAGGTAGAATATTAAAATGGGGGTCGATCAAATGGAACATATCGAGGTGCTTCACCAAAATTATCATCTTCAGGGCTTTTCAAGCGGGGGCGGCTTTATGTATTGGTCGTTTACCGACAGCCTCGTGAAAACGACTCTTTCGGGAACAGTAAAATGCCAAGTCGAAATCCATGGCGGCCACCTGGGTGATTGTGATTACTATAACGGCAAGATATACGCAAGCTACTTGGGCAACGCGCTCCCCGGCCACGCCTGGGAGGATTGGACAGGTTTCAAAATTTATGTTTTTGATGCCGATGACCTTCGCATTCTCGATATCATCAACCTTGATATCTGCGATGAATATAAAAAGATAACTTGCTCGCCCGAGGATACCCGGGGGTTCCAAGGAATCGACGGCGTCACCTTCGCGCCCGATCCGGCAAGCGGCGAGATAAAAATGTTCGTCGCCTGTGCGCTTTATACCGGCGAAAAGTATGCTTCCCAAATATTGCTTCAGTTCAGTCCGGAAGGAAAATATGAAACCGAATACCACATCCCCACCGGAAATACCGTCTACGGCATCCAGAATCTGGATTACGACGCGGATCATAACGAATTTTGGTTCTCCACCTATGCGCCCTCTGAGCCCTATCAGCCCAAAGAACTGCTTTATTGCGTTTCGGGCGACCTTTGCGAGATAAAACGCAAATACCGCTTTTCCTCTCCCTACGGCTTTGAATGCCTCGGGAAGGAAGGGTTCTATGCATCGATTCAGTTCGGCGAAAATGGCAATCGCGGCGGTATCGCCTATCGCTGCAATGAAGAATTCTTCCAAACCCCGAAAGATGAGACCGAAGCGCGCATATTCGTTTTTGACCAGATAACCAACAGTACAACTTCGGCAAAAACGGTTTAAATTTGGGCGTTTATTGTCGATCGATGTATTTGTGTACCTTTCCAGTTATTCAATGGGAATCTCAATAAAAATTCACAAAAATCTCTTGAAAAGGACCCGGCTTCTGTAGTACAATAGAACCAATAAATAGATAAGATGGAGGCAGTACAGTGGCTGTTACATTTAACGGTAATTACCTCAAAGGCTTTATGTCCGACGAAGAGTTCAAAGCCCTTGCGCCGGCTGTCAAAGCGGCCCATGACACCCTACACAATAAAACAGGGCTTGGAAATGATTTCTTAGGTTGGCTCGACCTTCCCACAAACTACGACAAAGAAGAATTCGCCCGCATCCAAAAGGCGGCGGAGAAAATCAACACTCAGGCCGATGTGCTCATCGTCATCGGTATCGGCGGCTCCTATCTGGGAGCAAGAGCAGCAATCGAGCTGCTCCGTTCGCCCTTTTACAACAATCTGAAAAAAGACACCGCCGATATTTACTTTGTCGGCAACAACGTGAGCCCGTCCTATCTGCAGGAAATCCTCTCCATCTGTGAGGGCCGGGACATCGCCGTCAACGTCATCTCCAAATCCGGCACCACCACCGAACCCGCTCTGGCGTTTCGGGTATTTAAAAACCTGCTGGAGAAGAAATATGGTGAGGAAGGCGCAAAAGAGCGTATCTACTGCACCACTGACAAGGCTCGCGGCACCCTCAAGGAGCTGGCAGACAAAAATGGCTATGAATGCTTTGTCATCGCCGACGATGTAGGCGGACGGTACTCCGTTCTGACCGCGGTGGGACTTCTCCCAATTGCAGTCGCCGGCTGCAACATCAAAGCCATTATGGACGGGGCAAAAGAAGCACAGGATGCCCTCTCTGACAGCAATATCGAACAAAACGACTGCTACAAATACGCGGCCACCCGTTTCGCCCTTTACCAGAAAGGCAAAGGGGTGGAAATTATGGTCAGCTTTGACCCCTGCTTTGGTATGATGGCCGAGTGGTACAAACAACTCTTTGCAGAAAGCGAAGGCAAGGACAACAAGGGAATTTACCCCTCTTCCGCCACCTTCTCCACCGACCTGCATTCCCTGGGCCAGTTTATCCAAGACGGCTCCCGCATTATGTTCGAGACCTTTATGGATATTAAGAAACCGAAACAGGATTTCTTCATCGACGCCGATCCCAACAATTTTGACGGACTCAACTTCCTCTCCAATCAGGAGATGTCCAAGGTAAACGGCAAGGTCATGGAAGCGACCATCCTCGCTCACACCGAGGGCGGCGTTCCCTGTGCAGTTTTGGAACTGCCCGAAATCAATGAATACGAATTCGGCTACATGGTTTATTTCTTCGAAAAAGCCTGCGCCATCTCTGGCTACCTGCTGGGGATCAACCCCTTCGATCAGCCCGGCGTAGAAAGCTACAAGAAAAACATGTTCGCCCTGCTCGGCAAACCCGGCTATGAAGCGCGCAAAGCAGAGTTGGAGGCCCGAATTACAAAATAAAAGACGTATTTTAGACATTGGGTCTGAGATAAATAAAAGGCGGGCTCCCCGCCTTCAGAAAGTGGAGGTTCTCATTATGATTAAACTGATCGTAGGCAAAAAGGGCACTGGAAAAACCAAGATCCTCATCAATATGGTCGAGGAGGCAGTAAAAGCTTCTAACGGCAACGTGGTCTGCGTGGAAAAAGTCCCGAAGCTCACATATGACATTCCTTCTTCCGCCCGATTGATGGAAACCAGCAAGGATAATATTGAAGGCTACGACGAGTTTTATGGATACATCACCGGCATTCTCTCTGGAAACTTTGACATCACCGACCTGTTCATCGATTCTACCCTGAGAATCGGCGGCAGAGATTACGACAAACTGGGTAAGTTTTTAGAGAAACTGAACACTGTTGTAGCAGACAGAGAGGTAAATGTAGTATTTACCATCTCCGCTGATAAAGAGGAACTTCCTGCATCGGTTCAGGCCTTTATCGGCTAAACATTGAACCGAAGTTTGATAGTAAAATTTTCAAGGCGCTGTAATCTTGCGGTTACAGCGCCTTGATTTTTGTCCAAAGTCGTTTACAGCTCTTTTATTCTCCATAAAAAATATTTTGATAAATTCCTATGAAATCTTAACCGCTGAGTATTTTATTCCACTATATAGATGAAATCGCCGGTGGATTTTCTCTGAGGGGAGATGTAATCTTGGAGCAACAAGAAATTGACAAGAAAATAACAGAGGCTTCTAAAGTAATTTTCACCTATTGCACAGCACGGACACCGAATCAGTTTGAAGCGGAGGATTTGGCGCAGGATATTCTGCTAGAGATTTACAAATCTGCGCCGAATCTTCGAAACGATAAGGCGTTTTACGGGTTTATGTGGAGTGTTGCAGGCAATGTTCACAAAGCCTGGTGTAAAAACAGACACAAAAAGATAGAATGTGAACTCACCGACCAGGTGCCGGACACCGCCGGCTCTTACGAAGAGTTCTCTGACGATCTTTTCATTTTACGCCGGGAACTGACACTTCTTTTGCAAAAATACCGTCGTGCCGCCATTTTGTATTACATTGACAATTATTCTTGTTTAGAAATAGCCAGGATACTTTCCATCAGTGAGAGTATGGTAAAATACTTGCTTTTCAAAGCCCGACAAATTTTGAAAGAAGGTTTTTTTATGGAACGAAGCTATGGTGAGCAAAGCTATAACCCGAAAGAACTATCTCTCTTTTTCTGGGGAAATGGCGCCAACCCTTATTACCATCTTTGCGACAGCAAAATTTCACAGAATATTTTATTCGCCTGTTATAACGACAAACTGACTGCGGATCAAATCAGTCTGGCAATTGGCGTGGCTCTTCCATATATGGAAGATCAATTAAAAGAACTTTGCGAGTACGGTCTTTTAAAAAAAGACGGCAACCGGTATGATACGAATATTGTAATTTTTACAAAGGATTTTATGGCTGAAGTGGAGCAGAAGACAACCGCATCAAGAGACCGTATCGCTAACATCCTGATGCAAACTGTCAAAGAAAAGGAAAAGGAAATCCGGGATCTCAGATTTATCGGCGCGGATATGAATTGCAATTCCTTTTCGTGGCAGATGGTATGTATTTTGTTGTATCAAGCGATTGTCTTAAAACTGCAAAGCCAATTGGACATCGTTTATCCCGTTGATCAGTTCGGAATTTCCTGTTTTGTTTGGGGAGTGGAACGATTGCAAAATAACCCGGGCGGCTCTCCGTTTGATTTCGGAATATCAACTGCGTTTAACGAATTCGGCGATTCTATCGAGTTTATGGATTTTCCGATCAACGGGGAAATGGTGCATCCATACATGTGCCGAGACGCTGCAAATGTCTTTTTAGATATTGCAAGAGGGAACTCCTCAAACTTCAGCGCAAACGACAAATCCCGAGCCGCTGATATGATAAAAATGGGCTATGTCCGCATGGAAAAGGAACATTTCTTGGTCAACGCCCCTGTTTTCACCCAAGGCCAGTTTGATTCACTGGTAAAAATGCTCGAAAATCCGACGGACATGATCGTATCCGAAGCGAAAAAAATCATGTCCTCTGTGGCGAATATCCTCAAAAACCACATACCCGTTCACTTAAAAAAACAGGCAAAAGATATGGCTTATTTAAGGTTATTTGAGGACGCTATCTCCGCTCCGGTTCAGCATTTGTTTGAACAAAAATTTCTGATTCCCTACCATGGAGAAGGAATGCTTCCCACAACCTATGTCGTACTCAAATAATCGGCAAAAACATCCTCCCCTTTAAAAGGGGAGGACGTTTTCTAAATTACAGCAAAATTTCTGGACATCAACCTCATCTTTATCGACTGGTCTAATTGGCGTGCACGACCCCATGGAGAGACTGGGCTTCCACCTCGTGCTGATAGGCATTTAAAATCGCGTTCTCGAACTGGTGACGTGCGGCGGGGGAGATGGGATGGGCAATATCTCTGAAAATACCGTTGACTTCCTTGCGGCTGGGCATCGCCACAAATAACCGCTCCGGCCCTTCAATGACTTTTATGTCATGAATGGCAAGTTCATCATCCACCGTGACGGAAACCACGGCCCGCAGCCGCCCTTCCTGCAAAAGTCTTCTCACCTTAATGTCTGTGATGTTCATAATAAAACCATGCCTTTCCGGCCGAGAGGATCGGCCATTTCAAATTGTCAACTTCCGGAGGACCGGAGTTGCGGAAAATTTTTCCCGCCTAAAGTGTAGGCAAAAAAGGAAGGCTTATTCAGGAGGCAAACAAAAAATTTCCAGCTGTTAACTTTACATGAAAACTCGTTTGCTTCCCTTGCTATTTATGGGCAGGTGTGATATGCTTAAGCTGTATCAAAAGACGACAATGGAGGAATTTTAATGGACGTTTTTGTAGAACATATGGTGAAACGGCGGCCCACTGGAAAGGATATCGCTTTGATGATCCTATACGCCCTGTTAGCTGCCATCATCTTTATTTTCGGCGTGTTTTTCAGCGGCGCTTTGCTGGGGCCTTTTTCTTTTGTAGGCGCGTTTGTCGGAGTGGCGGCTCTGTTTGGCGCTTATTATCTCATCAGCAACATGAGTATTGAATATGAATACATTGTCACAAACGGCGAAATCGACGTGGACAAAATCATGGCCAAACGGCGTCGCAAACGCCTTTTAACTGCCAACGCCCGGACTTTTGAGTCCTTTGGTCTTTTTAGACAGCAGGATCACGCCGGAAAAGATTATACAAGCCGGGTGTACGCCTCCGAGAGTATGGACGAAAGTACCTCCTACTACGCCGTGTTCACCCATGCGAAACTGGGGAAAACCCTGCTCGTTTTCACCCCGGACGATCGGGTACTGGACGCCCTGAAAAAATATATCCCATGGCAGGCCGGCGGCAACGCGAATTATCCGGTGAGAGAATCAGTACAGCCGTAATTAGAATTTTTTAACCCTCGTGACCAAAGCGGGGGTTTTTTCAAACCATTTTTCCGACTGCAAAGGAGGATGACTAATTTTGAAGATACTCACTTCATCGGCAATGAAAATTGCCGAAAGCATTGCCGTTGAAAAAGGCAGTTCCTATATGGAACTGATGGAGCTGGCGGGAAAAGGCACCGCCGACCGAATTTTAGGGCTTGCTGACGTTTCGGGCAAACAGGTAGCCGTCCTCTGTGGTAAGGGCAACAACGGGGGAGACGGATTGGTAGCTGCCCGCTACCTGGCGGAGGCCGGAGCGGAAATCACGGTGATTTTCGTCATGGGGCGGGAACTTTCCGCCCTGGCCCGGGCAAACCTCTATGAGCTGGAAAAGCGTCGGGGCCATTTTCTCGAACCGGACGCCCCGTTGACCCGTCGGCTGGAAGCCATCCGGAAAAGCGACGTCCTCATCGACGCGATTTTTGGGACAGGCTTTAGCGGTGAGCTTCCCGCCACCTGCAAGGAACTTGCGGAAGCCGTCAACAACTGCCATGCCATCAAGGTGGCGCTGGATGTCCCCTCGGGAATCGACTGCGACACCGGCCTCTCGGACAAGGACACTTTAAGAGCCGATTATACCTACACCTTCGCTGCACTGAAACCCGCTCATGTCCTGAAAGCATCCGTTCCCCTCTGCGGAAAAATTGAGCTGATCGACATCGGCATCCCGGCGGCTGACATCGCCGCCATCTCGGACGGTCTCACTCTCCTGGGGCCGGAGACCGCTGCCGGCTGCATTCCCAAACGACGGGAGGACAGCAACAAAGGCGATTACGGAAAGCTCCTAAACATCGGTGGCTGCGCCCATATGACCGGAGCCGTAATTCTTTCCACCCTGTCGTCTATGCGCTGCGGGGTAGGGCTTGTGAAAGTCGCTGCGCCGCAGCCTGCGATCCCCGCTGTGGCCGCCCACATCCTTGAGTGTATCTATTCCCCCATGCCGGTGAGCGACTCCGGCTCCATTTCCATCGACGGAGTGGAGCAGCTCCGCACCGAAATGAGCTGGGCCAGCGCCGGGCTCATCGGATGCGGCTTATCGGTCTGCGACGATACTCGCCTTTTGGTAGAAGAAGTGATTTCATCCTTTGGAAAGCCGCTTGTCATTGATGCCGACGGCTTAAACTGCGTGGCTGAGAACCCAGCCATGCTCCGGAAAGCCCTGGCACCTGTCATCGTCACCCCTCACATCAAAGAAATGTCCCGACTCACTGGTCTTTCTGTGGAGATCATCAAAAACCGTCGGTTCGACGTAGCGGCTCAGTTTGCCGAAAAATACGGCGTTACCGTGGTACTGAAGGATAGCAATACCGTTATCGCCACCCCTAAGCGCGAGCTGTTCATTAACAGCAACGGCAACTCCGGCCTGGCAAAGGGGGGCAGCGGCGACGTGCTGGCTGGCATGATCGCCTCCTTCCTCGCTCAAGGTGCTTCTCCGCTGGCCGCAGCAGTAGCGGGGGTATTCCTCCATGCCGAAGCCGGAGATATGGCGGCTCAGACCTTTACCCCTTATTCCATGCTTCCCTCCGACGTCATCGAATCCATTCCTTTTGTGCTCAAACAGCTTCTGTAACATAAAAGACTGCTTCCCCGCATACAGTAAGTTGAAGAAATACTTACGATATTTCGCGTTTTTATATACGGATAGGGGGAAATCACATGAAAAGGTCGCTGAAACTCATCGGCATGTGTCTGGCGCTGGCTATGACGCTTTCGGCCTGCGGTATGGATAACAGCGGGCAGCCGTCGGAAAATGAACAAGAAAAAGTGTCGTCCAGCCTAAACCGCGGCTTTGATGCGAAAGCTACCATTAAAATGGGAGATATCGAGGCGGAAGCGGACATCAACCGCACCAAGGAGGGAGTTTGTACCGTACAACTCACAAGTCCCAAGGGCCTTTCCGGCATGACATTCTCCTTTGACCAGAAAAACGTCACCGTCAGTTACATGGGACTCAGTCTAGAGCTGGACAATGATTCCGTGCTCACCTCTTCCATGACCAAGGCGGTGGTCGCCTCCATCAATATGGCGGCGGAACGGCGTGTCTATGGCTTTGGAGGGGGAAACCCTCGTCATCAAAGGAACCACCGAATCCGGGGATTTTACTCTCAAACTGGACCGGAGCAACTATTCCGTTCTCACCCTTTCCATTCCCAACCTGGATTTAGAATGTAATTTCAATCCCTTTAGCTATCAGGAATAAACTTTGCCGCCAGCGGAATCCGTTGGCGGCATTTTTGCGGAATTAATCAAAATTTTCTTCCTTTCATAAAAGTTATGTGCTTTTTTCAATTTTTTTGGGATGATTGTTCATATTCCGTCCACCTTTCCATTTGTGAATATGTTATACTAATGTTACCAATTCAAGATTAGAGATTTGGGTAGGATCGATGTATCCCCCCAGCGGCAGGTTTTTCGCATCTTAGGCGGACAAGCGGTAAACCAATGGATAAAGATGTCCGCATAGTAGAAAGGAGCAATTTTTATGGCTTTGGGTAAAATTTTAGTAGTAGACGACGACAAAAACATCTGCGAACTTTTGCGGCTTTACCTGGAAAAGGAAGGGTATAGCGTCATCCTCGCCCACGACGGCGAAGAAGCGCTTTTAAAATTTGATACGCTTCATCCGGAACTGATTTTGCTGGACATTATGCTGCCCGGTTTGGACGGCTGGCAGGTCTGCCGTGAAATCCGCAAAAAAAGCCAAGTACCGATTATTATGCTGACAGCAAAAGGAGAAACCTTTGACAAAGTGCTGGGCCTAGAACTGGGCGCTGACGACTATGTGGTGAAACCCTTCGACACCAAAGAAATCATCGCAAGGGTCAAGGCTGTTCTCCGCAGAATCGGCCAAAATACACAGACGAACGACATCAAGGAAGTAAGCTACGACAAACTGGTGGTCAACATGACCCGCTACGAACTGAAAGTAGACGGAAAAGTCATCGACACTCCTCCAAAAGAGCTGGAGCTCCTGTTCCACTTGGCATCCAACCCCAACCGGGTTTACACCCGCGATCAACTGTTGGACGAGGTATGGGGGTTTGAGTACTACGGCGACTCCAGAACCATCGACGTACACGTCAAACGTCTCCGCGAAAAATTGGAAGGAGTATCCGACAAGTGGTCCCTTAAGACTGTCTGGGGCGTCGGCTATAAATTTGAAGTGACCGACCTCCTGTAAAACGGCCGCAAGAGGGCGGACGATTGGAACAGCCTTTAAAAATCAAAGAGGCTGCCTGTCTGAATAATCCGTGTAAACGCTGCGGGTTTTCCGGACTTCCAAAGCGTCCGCCTTTCTTTATTCTTTGAAAAGAAGGGCAGGTCCTTATGCAAAAAAGCATTTTCAGCAAATATTTTCGGGTCTGCGCTGCCGTGGTCATCGCGTCCATTGCGGTGCTGGGCTCTTTGTTTATTACCTTTGCCAGTAACTATTTTTCGACAGAAAAGGCGACTCTCCTGCGGAAAAACATCAACATTGCCCGCAGGATCGTTTTAAATACCAGCCAGATTGACGTGGCTCATAACAGCATTCAGTTAGACTCATTGACCGTACAAAATAGCTTTGTGCTCTTTGCCGAATCTACCGATTCTGTCATTTTTATGACGGATATGAACGGCAATACCCTCATTTGTACCGAGGGAGACAACTGCAATCACAAAACTTATCAGGTGCCTTTAGATATTCGGACAAAAACTTCTCAAAAGGGTGAGTATTTTGAAAAGGGCACCTTGGGCGGATCCATTTACAAGTCCTCTCAGTACACGCTCGGAATCCCCCTAGCAGTGGAGGACGGTAACGAAATACATCAAATTGGCTATCTTTTTATCTCCACCTCGGCACAGGCGTTGAACACCTTCCTCATTGAGATGACGAAAATCTTTATTCTATCCGCCATTTCCGTTTTGCTGCTGGCCTTTATTGTCACCTATTTTGCCACAGCAAAAATGGTTCGGCCTCTAAGAGAAATGTCCCAGGCGGCCAAAACTTTGGAAAAGGTGACTTTACCGCCCGCATCAACATCGACACCGACGATGAGATCGGTCAGCTTGCCTCTTCTTTTAACAATATGGCCAAGTCATTGTCTGCCCTGGAATCCATGCGGCGCAGCTTTATCGCAAACGTCTCCCACGAGCTGAAAACGCCTATGACTTCCATCGCCGGATTCGTGGACGGAATCTTAGACGGCACCATACCCAAAGAAAAACAAAATGAATACCTGCGCATCGTGTCCGACGAAGTGAAACGTCTCTCCCGCCTGGTGAAAAGTATGCTGAACCTGTCCCGCATTGAGGCCGGGGAGTTGAAAATCCAGACGACTCAATTCAACGTGGTGGAAACCATCTGCCAGACGGTATTCAGCTTTGAGCAGCAGATCAACAACAAGCACCTGGATATCCGGGGGCTCGATCAAGACAAAGTTATGGTGGAAGCAGACCCTGACCTGATTCATCAGGTGGTCTACAACCTGACTGAAAATGCCGTCAAATTTGTCAACGACGGAGGCTATCTGGAATTCAGCTTTACAGTGGAAGGAAACATCACCTACATTGGGATTAAAAACAGCGGCGAAGGACTCTCAAAAGAGGAAATTCCGCGGGTGTTCGACCGTTTCTATAAAACGGATAAATCGAGGGGCATCGATAAAAACGGCGTGGGGTTAGGGCTCTATATCGTCCGGAGCGTCATCAATCTCCATGGAGGCGATATCATTGTCCGCAGCATCCAGGGCGAATACACCGAGTTTGTTTTCTCCATTCCTACCGCAAAGGTGAAAAACTCCGCTTTGGTCAAAGGAAAAGAGAAAGATTACAGTGAACTCAAGGAAAAACGGGATACAGAGGCCCTGCCGCCGACAAATCCCGTCGAAAAGGGTTAAAAAATCTTTTGATTTTCGTTGGGAAACCTTTTAAAGAATGCATATTAAAACTTCATATTTCTAGGATAAGATAGAGACAAACAAGGAGGAATACCTATGGATGAAAACAACAGAAACTACGACAATCAATACACCGACGGCCCATCTAACGGACCCAATCCATCAGATACCTGGAATACTCCCTCCGGCTCTCCCAATGGAAGCGGACCTTCCGGCCCTTATGAGGCGCCCCACCAGGATTTTGCACCTAACCAAGATCCCTCGCAGGTGCCGCCGTCCTATAGCAACGCAGAATATCAGTGGAAATTCGAGGACTATGACCAGATTTCTAATCAAAACAACGGTTACAAACCCAAAAACAACACCGGGCTAAAAGTCTTCGCCATCGTAATCAGCGCGGTATTCGTATTAACGGCGGCGGCATTTGCCGGATTCGTTCTGTATGAAAACAACCACGATTCACAAAGCAGCACCTTGCCTAATGAGTCGGAAGTCAATATGTCCGGCCCCGACATTACTCTCAACAACCGTCCCGCTCCAGAAGACACCGATTACGCGGAGGGAGTGCTCTCCACCGAGGAGATCGCCGCCAAAGTCCGTCCTTCCGTCGTCGGTATCGTCACCTACGACGTGGGCACGTCTCTGACAGCCACCGGTGCAGGAAGCGGTATTATCATGAGTAGCGACGGCTACATCCTCACCAACGCCCACGTAGTCAGCGGTGCAAGCGGAATCGTCGTCGTTCTGGACAACGACGAGGAATACGAGGCAAAAGTCGTGGGTATCGACGAAAAGACCGACATCGCCGTTGTAAAAATTGAGGCTACCGGCCTGACTGCAGCAGAATTCGGGAACTCGGATGAACTGGTGGTCGGCGAGAGAGTTGTCGCCATCGGCAACCCCACCGGCCTGAATCTCGCCGGCAGCACTACACAGGGCATCGTCTCCGGTTTGCAGCGGAACATCACCGTCCGCACCGACGACGGCACCATCTCCATGGAAGCTATCCAAGTCGACGCCGCCATTAACCCCGGTAACTCCGGCGGCGCGCTCATCAACAAATATGGCCAGGTAGTAGGCATCAACTCGTCGAAGCTGTCCTCTACTCAAATTGAAGGCATCGGTTTCGCCATCCCCATGAACACCGCCAAACCCATTGTAGATGATTTGGTCACTTATGGATACGTCAAAGGCCGCGTCAAACTGGGTATCACTTACTATGGCATTAGTGAAGTGACCGGCGCTATGACCGGTTATACCCCCGGCCTGTTGGTGAGCGCCATCGATGAAACCGCCGACGTTTATGCTAAAGGCGTCCGCATTGGCGATACCATCACTCAAATCGACAGCAAGGATGTCCGGGACGCGGAAGACATCAAAGAGGTCCTGGACGGAAAAGTGCCCGGCGATACGGTCAAACTCACCGTCTACCGGGTCAGTGTAACAGGAAAACAGTCCACCTTTACCGTTGACGTAGAGTTAGAAGAAGACAAGGGCAATTCGACCAATGTCCAACAGCAACAACAGGTATCGGAGCAGGCCCCCGAACAGGGAAATGGCTTTTTCCGATAAGCAATCCCCTTACCCTCTCTTTGGCGCACAGGAAAAATTCCTGTGCGCTTTTTTTGTCCATTTAAAGGGTTCTGAAATATTTAGTTTTGTGATATAATAGCCATACAGGCAAACGCCATTGGTTCAAGGTTTATATATTTGAAGATTTTTGATAAATGATACTCCCCATAGCAAAGCTGTAACATTTTTAATTGTACAATAAGGAGAGATTTAGAATGGCTTTTCAAGAAATTGACGTAACCAAACTGGAGCAAAATCCCTTTCAGTTGATTGGGAAGGACTGGGCACTGGTGACAGCAGGCACCTCGGACAAATACAACACCATGACTGTCAGTTGGGGCAACATGGGTGTTATGTGGAACAAAAACATCGTCACTGCCTTTATCCGCCCTCAGCGATACACCCATGAGTTTTTGGAAGCGGGCGATTTTTTTACCTTGAGCTTTTACGGCGAAGATATGCGCAAAGCGCTGGCCCTCTGCGGCAAGGTATCCGGCCGGGAGGTGGACAAGGCGGCGGAAACCGGCCTGAAACCTGTAATGGATGGAGAACACATCTATTTTGAGCAGGCAAAACTGGTGTTTCTCTGCAAAAAAATCTACCGCGATACCATTCGCCCAGAAGGCTTTCTGGCAGATTACATCTCGGATTCCTACCCGGAAAAGGATTACCACGATATCTACATGGGTGAAATCCTGAAAGCCTATATCCAGAAATGAGAAAACATCGTTATACCGTCTCTGCTGTCGACGCCGGACTGCAGCTTCAGACCTATCTGCGAAAACGACAGGGATATTCCAAACGGCTGATTATCAACCTCAAACACGGCGGAATCTCGGTAAATGGTGAGCACCGCCGTATGGTGGATCCGGTAGAAGCAGGGGACGTCATCGACATCGAATTAGGCGGGGATAAAATAAAGCTCATCCCCAACCCAGCTCTGAAGGTTCCTGTCGTCTATGAGAGTGACGACATCATTGTTTTTGACAAACCCGCAGATATGCCGGTACACCCTTCCGCCACCTATTATGACGACACGCTGGGCAATTATTTCGCAGCGCTGTTTCAGGAGGAACCAGTTGCCTTCCGCCCCATTAATCGTCTGGATCGAGATACCACCGGGCTGTGCCTGTCCGCTAAAAACACGCTGGCGGCGGCAAAGGTAGCCCAAACCCTGGAGAAAGAGTACGTCGCTATTGTTCAGGGACAGTTGAACCAATCAGAGGGCGTCATCGACCAACCGCTGATTCGGGTTCCAGGCTCCATTATCAGCAGAAAAGTCCACCCCGACGGACAAAGAGCAGTTACCCATTACCGTGTTGTTCAGCAATTTGTCGATTTCGCCCTAGTAGCCATCCGGCTGGAAACCGGCCGCACCCATCAGATCCGCGTCCATTTCGCCTACATTGGCCATCCGCTGGAGGGGGACACCCTGTACGGTGGACGAACACAATACATTGGCCGGCATGCTCTCCACTGCGGCAAGCTGACCTTCCGCTGCCCCGAAAGCGACGCTCCGGTTACCCTTGTATCGCCGCTACCGGCAGATATGGCCCTTCTGGTCGGCGTAACTTCCTGGTAATCACTTGTCCAAAGGATAACATTTCATATTAAAATTGTAAGATTATTATGAAAGAGGTTAAAAGCCATGGAAAAACAAAAAATTTTAATCGTGGACGATTCAGAAATGAATCGCGCTCTGTTAATAGATATCCTGGAAGAACAGTACGACGTGGTAGAGGCTGTTAATGGTGTAGAAGCAATTTCCCTCCTTTCAAAGCATAGAACAGATTTCTCTCTTCTGCTTCTGGACATTATGATGCCTGAAATGGATGGACTTGAAGTATTAGCCTACATAAACAAATACCACTGGAATGACACCTTCGCTGTTATTATGATTTCTGCTGATGATTCCCCCGCGAATATAAAACGGGCCTACGACTTGGGGGCTTTTGACTATATCAGCCGTCCTTTTGATTCGGCTATTGTCCAGCGCCGAATTTCTAATACGATGCTTTTATATGCACGGCAGCAGCGTCTTGAGAAAATTATTGCAGAACAATTTTGCGAGCAGGAAAAGAATAATAAGCTGATGATCTCAATCCTGTCTCATATTGTAGAATTTCGTAATGGAGAAAGCGGGCGTCATATACTGCGTGTCAATACCATTACAAAATATTTGCTAAAGCAGTTGGTTCAGCGCACAGATAAATACCCTTTGTCCAAATCAGATATTACTTTAATATCTACTGCTTCATCGCTGCATGATATTGGAAAAATTGCGATTTCAGATGTGATTCTAAATAAGCCGGGACGCCTTACGGCAGAGGAGTTTGAAGTAATAAAAACTCACTCGATGATCGGCGCTAATATGCTATTGGACCTGCCCGTTGAACAACAGGAAGCTCCGCTTGTTAAAGTAGCATCTGAGATTTGCCGGTGGCACCACGAAAGGTATGATGGCAATGGCTATCCGGATGGATTAAAGGGAGAAGAAATTCCCATAGCCGCTCAGGTAGTTGCGTTGGCCGATGTATACGATGCCTTGACCAGTGAGCGATGCTATAAGAAAGCTTATTCACATAAAGAAGCTTTGAAAATGATTTTAGAAGGACAGTGTGGTGCGTTTAATCCCACCCTTTTACTGTGTCTGCAAGAAATTGCTGATACACTTGAAAGTGAGCTTATGGATACCTCTCCTGAACAAGAGACTAAAAATATTCAAGATATAAGAAATAAAATAGACTATGATAGGTTGTTTTCGTATGAAAAATGCACCTTCCCATCTCGCGAACAGCAGCATCTGCAATTATTATATATGGATTCCTTGACCAACGTTTACAATCGCCGTTATTATGACGAGTTTTTTCAAAGCGCAGATGATATTCAAGCGATGGTCGTAATAGATGTAGACAATTTTAAGCATATCAATGATAATTACGGCCACGATGTAGGCGATATCGTGCTGCAAAGCATTGCACAAACTATTTTATCCTGTGTGCGCAAAACAGATGTCGTAATCCGTTATGGTGGTGATGAATTCGTAATCATCTTTTTCAGTATACCTGGAGATATATTCGAACAAAGCCTGGAGAGGATCACGCATTCTGTTGATAGCCTGATAATTAATGGCCATCCTGAACTGCATACGTCTGTAAGCATAGGTGGAGCTTATGGAATAGGAACTACAAAAAAGCTCTTCAAAGTTGCGGACGATATGATGTATCAATCAAAAAATACAAAAAACAAGGTAACCATGTGTTTTCTGGACGAAAAAGCGGGTAATGCAGACAATATCTAAAAAGGAGCAATTGTGATTATGAATCTAAAAGATTGTTATATAAAATTTGGCGGCGATTTTGATGAAGTACTGGGTAGACTGCGGCGTGAACAAACCGTTCAGAAATTTTTATATAAATTCCTGGACGATAAAAGTTTTAACTTGTTTGAAACGTCTATGGAGAATAAGAACCATGAAGAGGCTCTAAGGGCCGTCCATACGCTCAAAGGAATTTGCCAAAATCTTTCTTTTACCAGATTGTTTGAAAGCAGCAGTGTGGTAACAAAAGCATTAAAAGAAAACGATTGGAATAAGGCTGTGGATATGATGCCGCAACTATCAAAGGACTACTACGAAATAATTGATGTTATTGAAGATTTTAAGAGGTCTGAGGAGGAGTAACGTCAATGGGAAAGAGTAAGCAGAAGAATCCCACAACGCGTTTTCTAATG
>CABUOE010000007.1 GCA_902493155.1 uncultured Eubacteriales bacterium | reverse complement strand
GAGCCACAGGAGCAACTGGCGCAACCGGAACCGGAGCGACTGGCCCAACCGGAGCCACAGGAGCAACCGGCGCAACCGGAACCGGAGTGACCGGCCCGACTGGCCCAACCGGAGCCACAGGAGCAACTGGCGCAACCGGAACCGGAGCGACTGGCCCAACCGGAGCTACAGGAGCAACCGGAGCAACAGGTGCCACTGGAGCTACCGGCACATGTGGAGATTGCGCCGATTGTGCTTGTGTAAATCAGATGCGAAATGTTCTCCGGCAATTGATTGCGCTGTATCCGACCGATAACGTGATAGTTGCGATGGAAAGCGGAAACAATGCCAGTGGACGTCTGGGTGCTTTACTACCTGCTCCTAATACAAATCCCAATGCGGGGCTGCTCCAGCTGACCAATGCACAGGGGGTTCCACAAGAAGCGGTTTCTCTGTGCCGTATCGTATCTGTTCGAATCACCAGTGCAAAGTATAATAATGATATCACGTATCTTCCGGTTCCTTTGCCTGCTCCGACTGGGTGCGGTGCGAATTGTGAAGCGGCTATACGGGTTTATCTCCCGGCTGGTACGACAGGGGTTAGTATTAATGCAGGCGGTCAGACGGTTGCACAAGGAACCGTTTTGCGCAGTGAGTTTGGAATGCTGGTAGTGGTAGGACCTAACAACAGCGACCCCACTTTTGTATCGACTTGTAAGGCAGAGATTCTCGACAAATAATTTGATACGGAAAAAGCCTGTGGAATACACAGGCTTTTTTACTGGACAATTTAGAAAAAGCATTGTAGGATAAAACAATAAGGAGGAAATACCATGCTGACATTAAAACAGCTTTCCGGCTATCTAACCGAACAGAAGGCTGATTTTTCGATTCTCGCTCATCCCAAGTCGATTTTGTCTTTATCGGATGCAGCGGAATATTTTGACCCGAAAAAATCAGTTCCGGCCTTCCTTTTGGACAATGGAGAAGGGTTGATTGCCTTTTTTTCGTCCTCTGGGCGGGGCCGGCTTGAACTAGCGGCGATAGCGGAAAAACTGCGCTTTCCAAAACTCAAAATGGCCGACCGAAAAAAGATTTTTCAAGTCACCGGCTACGAGGCGGGCGCCATTCCTTTGGTGGGGATTTCCCTTCCCTGTATTTTTGACGGGCGGTTGCTGACTTCTGATTATATTTACGGCGGATCGGGGATCCTCTACATACACTGAAAATTTGCCCCCGGGACGTGAAACGGTTAAACGATGTCCGCTGGGTGCTAGATGATTAGTGGATCGCATCAAAAAAGCGCGGGTTTTACCCGCGCTTTTTTGTTTATTCCTGTTCTGGTTTGACAATCGACAGGGCCAATTCGTCCAATTGCACCTTGTCGATGTCCGAGGGACACTGGGACATGAGCTCGCTGGCGTTTTGCACCTTGGGGAAGGCGGTAACATCGCGAATGTTGTCAGCGCCGCAGAGGATCATCGCCAAGCGGTCGAGGCCGATGCCCATACCGCCATGGGGTGGCGCTCCGTAACGGTAAGCGTCTACCAGGAAGCCAAATTTCGCTTCGATTTCCTCATCAGTGAGGCCCAGGGCGCGAAACATTTTCTGCTGGAGCTCAAAATCGGTGATGCGGATGGAGCCGCTGCACAGTTCGACGCCATTGAGCACCAAATCGTAGGCTTTGGCCCGGACAGCGCCAGGATCGGAATCCAGCTTATTAAGATCCTCGTCCATGGGCATGGTAAAGGGATGATGCATAGCGACCCAGGTCTCGGAATCCTCGTCCCATTCGAAGAAAGGAAACTCGGTGATCCACAGGTAGTCAAAGCCCTCGGGGATGATATCCATTCGTTTGGCGGTCACGAGGCGAAGCGCGCCCAGTACCGGCAAGACCACTTTGTTTTTGTCGGCGACAATGAGAGCCACATCTCCTTTTTCGCAGCTCAGACGGGACAGGATTGCTTCTAACTCCCCTTCTCCCATGAATTTCGCAAAGGAGCAGTTGGGAACGTCGTCTACCCAACGGATAAAGGCCAGGCCCTTGGCGCCGATACCTTTTGCCTGCTCGGTCAGTTTGTCGATTTCCTTGCGGGTATAAGTGGAGGCGCCGTTTTTGATGACAATACCGCGGACGCTTCCGCCCGCCTCGATGGCAGAAGTGAACACCCCGAAGCCGCAGCTTTTCACCAAATCCGACAGATCGATGATTTCCATACCGAAGCGGGTGTCAGGTTTATCGGAGCCGAACCGCTCCATGGCGTCTTTGTACGTGAGGCGGGGCAGGGGAAGTTTCACATCGATATCCAGCACCTCTTTCATCAGGTACTGAACAAACCCCTCACCGATTTCCAACACGTCTTCCATGTCTACGAAGGACATTTCCATGTCGATTTGGGTGAATTCCGGCTGGCGGTCGGCGCGCAGGTCTTCGTCCCGGAAGCAGCGGGCCAGCTGGATATAGCGGTCGAAACCGGAGATCATCAGAAGCTGCTTGTACATCTGGGGAGACTGGGGCAGGGCGTAGAACTTGCCCGGGTGGACGCGGGAAGGAATGACGTAGTCTCTTGCTCCTTCCGGCGTGGATTTAATCATCATGGGGGTGTCGATTTCAATGAAACCGTTTTGATAGAAATACTCCCGGGCGGCGCGGGCAATTTTGCCCCGGCGGATCAGGTTGTCCTGCAGATTTTTTCTCCGCAGGTCCAGATACCGGTACCGGAGCCGCAGTTCCTCGTTGGTGTCGGTGTCATCGGTGATGTGGAAGGGCGGGGTCTGCGCCTTGGCCAGGATACGCAGGTCGGTGACGAACACCTCAATTTCACCGGTGGGAATGTCGGGATTGACGCTTTCCCGGCGGCGCACCGTGCCTTTTGCCATAAGGACGTATTCGGAATGGACTTCCTTTGCTTTGGCGATGACGCTCCGGTCGGATTTGTCGTCAAAGGTGAGCTGGATAATGCCGGTGCGGTCTCTAAGGTCAATAAAGACCAGCTCTCCTTTATCCCGCTGTTTTTGGGTAAAACCGGCTACGACGACTTCTTTGCCGATGTCGGCTGTGGTCACTTCGGTGCAGTAATGGGTGCGTTTCAAGCCCTTCATTGTGTCCGCCATTTGATAAAAACTCCTTTTATACTCATTTCAATCGGTGTTATTTCTCGATTTCGTCCATAGACAGCGCTTCAGTCATTTTTTTGATCTGGTCGTCATAGAGGAATTTGACCAGTGACTCGTCCAAGGTTATTTCGCAGCTCTCACCAGTCTGCATATTTTTGATGTTAGCCTTGTTTTCAGCCAGTTCGGTGTCGCCCAAAACCATCGAGAACTGCGCCTCGATTTTGTCGGCGTATTTCATCTGAGCTTTGACGCTGCGGCCCATGGTGTCGCACTCGGCGTAGAAGCCTTCGTTGCGAAGATCGGTTACAAGCTGGAGCGCCCGGATGGACGCTTCTTCGCCGATGGAGGCGATGTAGAGGTCGCAGGACTGAGGTGCGGGGATTTCGACACCTTGAGCTTCCGCTACCATCAGGAGCCGCTCGATGCCCATGGCAAAGCCGAGGGCAGGCTGGTCGTTGCCACCCAGGCTTTTTAAAAGACCGTCATATCGTCCGCCGCCGCAGACAGTGCTCTGGGCGCCGATGTCACCGGAAACGAACTCAAAAACCGTCTTGTTGTAGTAGTCCAAGCCCCGGACAATGCGGGGATTCACCACATAGGCGATATTTAAAGCATCCAAACGTTTTTTGAGCCCTTCAAAGTGGGCCTTGCAATCGTCGCAGAGGTAGTCGAGCACAACAGGAGCGTCTTTTGCGATTTCCTTACAGACGGGACTTTTGCAGTCGAGAATCCGCATGGGGTTTTTGTCCAGACGGGTCAGACAGGTCTCGCAAAGCTCGTCCTTGCGGGCTTCAAAATACTGCTTGAGCGCCGCGTGGTATTCCTTGCGGCAGGTGGGGCAGCCGATGGAGTTGATCTCCAACGATAGGCCCTCGATGCCGAGAATGGCAAAAAAGTCGTTGACAAAGGAAATGACTTCCACATCGGCGCTGGGGGAAGCCGAGCCAAACATTTCAACACCCAACTGGTGGAATTGGCGGAAACGGCCCGCCTGTGGCTTTTCATTACGGAAACAGGAGATATTATAACTCACCTTGACAGGTAGCGCCTCGTTGATAAGACCGCTCTGCAATACAGCGCGGTTGATGCCGGCGGTGCCTTCGGGGCGCAGGGTCAAATCCCGGCCGCCCTTATCGGTGAAGGTATACATTTCCTTTTGTACCACGTCAGTGGTATCCCCCACCGAGCGAGTGAAGAGCCTTGTTTCCTCAAAAACGGGAGTACGCATCTCCTTAAAGCCGTAGAGCCGAGCCGTATCGAGAAACAGCCGCTCCACAAACTGCCACTTATAGCTTTGGGACGGCAAAACGTCCTGGGTCCCTTTGATGGATTTGATTTCTAACGCCATATGGAAACTCCTTTTTGTCTTTTTGCAAAGAAAGCAAGCTCATCGGAAACGATAAGCTTACTTTCGACCTTTTATTGAATTTTTGGAAAAAAATTACAGTCCCTGGTTGACGATCATTCTCCAGTCGAGGTCGCCGCGCTCCAATCCGTGGATGAGGACCTCGGCGGTGGCGATATTGGTCGCCATGGGGATGTTATGCACGTCGCAGAGCCGCAGCAAAGTGGTCTCGTTGGGCTCGTGGGCCTTGGGAGTCAGCGGGTCGCGGAAAAACAGCAAAAGGTCGATTTCGTTGCAGGCGATGAGGGAAGCGATCTGCTGGTCGCCGCCCTGGGAACCGCTCAAAAACCGTTTGATATTCAGGCCGGTTGCCTCGGCGATGAGTTTGCCTGTTGTGCCGGTGGAACACAGATTATGATGGCTCATAATACCACAATACGCAATGCAAAACTGCACCATCAATTCTTTTTTTGAATCATGTGCGATTAATCCGATATTCATAATTTTGTTCCTCCTTGTTAATTTATATCAAAGTATCTCAATTCACCAGTAAGGGAATATATTCTCCTTCAATGCGCAGGGCGATGGCCTTACAGATGCGGACGATGCGGGTGTCTTCGGTTAAGGGAAGCCCCTTTGAGGTGCAAAGCTGCATCTCCTGATCTTCCGGCAAAACGCCGATCAGCTGAGAGCCGACCCCGTCGATAACCTCGTCCAGATCGGTGACAATTTGTTTTTTCACCAGTTTGTTGTTCACCCGGTTGATGACCAGCCGGTGACTGCTCATATGAGCTTTTTGTAAAGCGCCCACCACTTTGCCGCCGTCCCGGACACAAACCGAGTCCGGCGTCGCCACAACCAGAGCCAAATCCGATGTAGCGGCGATGCGCATGCTGAGCCCCAGACCAGCGGGCGTGTCCAAAATGATGATATCAAAATGGGGGCGCAGCCCGGCCACTAAAATATTCACGTCTTCCATTGCGATAGAAGACTCCATGGAAACCGGCGCCACAATCACATTGAGGTTAGGGTTCCACGGGGATTCCACAATCGCTTTGTTGATATTGCAGCGGCCTTCCAGCAGGTCTCCCAAGTCGTAGACAATCCGGTCGGAAATGCCCAGCATCAGGTCCATCCCACGCAGGCCAACGTCGAATTCGATCATTAAAACGCTTTTTCCAAGAAGCGCATAGGCCATTCCAAGACCAACGCACAATGTGGATTTGCCTACGCCGCCCTTGCCGGAAGTAACCGATAGGACTCGCGCCATACAGATTCTTCCTTTCGCTTCTAAGCATAGCAAACGGCATCGCGGCGTATGGGCTTCTGCAGCAAAAATGTGTTTCGCCAGCCGCCATACTCTTATATTTTAACATATATTTTCCAAGAATACTATAGCTAAAATACTTCTTTTTTTAAAAAATTTCCAATTACTCTGGCTGAGAACCGCTGTTGGGAACCGAATCTCCATCCTCCTGGGAGGACGAGGCGCCGTTTTCTTCTCCGGAACCTTCCGCCGGTTGGTCTTTGATGCCATATGCGCTGTCTTTGCCATGGGTGGAGTAATAGGCGTCCAAAATGCGGCGCACCAGGTAGTTTGCGTTTTCTCCTTCTTCCAACATAACGCCGATGGCGATTTCCGGGGCTTCCACCGGAGCGAAGCCGATGACAGCAGAGTTTGTAGTGTTGTTATCCACCTGGGGAGAACCGGTTTTAATGGCGACCTGATACCCTAAGTTGCTCAAAGAATAAGCTCCGCCCACCTTTTCCGCTGCCCCGATCATACCGTCGACGATGGCTTGATAATTCTGGGGGTGGATTTCAAACTGGGAGGCGATCTCCGGCTCGGTGGAGGAAAGGACCTCCTTGTCATCGTAGCTGCGGACCTCTTTGATGATGTGGGCTTTGTAGCGGGTACCTTTGTTGGCCAAAGTCATGGCCTGGATGGCCAGTTGAAGCGGCGTGACCGAGGTGTCCATCTGCCCAATGGCTGCCTGAACCACATTTCCCTGAAACCAGGTGGAGCCCAGAGTTTCCGAACGGGCGGGACCGGACAGTGCGCCTTGTTTCGAGGGAATTTCAAGTCCGGTTTCCTCACCAAGGCCCAAAAGACCGGCGTATTTGTTCATTTTGTCGATGCCGAGGCGGCGGCCCACGTCGTAGAAAAAGATGTTGCAGGACACGGTCAGTGCCTTGGAAACATCGGTCTGTCCGTGCCACCCCAGACAGGTGGGGTGAAATTTATTGTTGGGCAGGATGTCATAGTAATAATAGGTGTGCTGGCAGTTGATAGTGGAGTTGGGGTTGATGATACCCTCCTCCAGACCTCCAACCGCGACGGCGGTCTTAAAGGTAGAACCGGGGCGGTACAGCCCATCAGTGGCCCGGTTAAATAGGGGGTTGTCATCGGCGTTAAGAAGCGATGCATAGTCGGAAAAATAATTGTTGATATCAAAACTGGGATAATTGACCATGGCGAGAACTCCGCCGGTTTTTACGTCCAGCACGACGATAGCTCCAGCCTTAACGGTATTCCCTTTTCCGTCAGGGCGGGAGCGAAGCCACTCGATGTGCTCCTCTAACGCCTCTTTGACCTTTTGCTGGAAGGCGGCGTCCACAGTGAGGACCACTTTGTCGCCGGATTGTGGAGCTTGCGTCACCTCTTCACTGATAACGTCGCCGCGCTTGTTCTGTTCCACAGCACGGACGCCGTCCACGCCGTGGAGAGTACCCTCCATTACCTTTTCAATGCCGAAGCGGCCTACCTCACTGTTCATTTTATAACCCAGTTCTTTATAGGTTTCTTCGTACTCCTCAGCATACATAGCACCGATGGTGCCGACTACATGGGGAAGAAGATCTCCGTTGGGATAGCTGCGGATGTCCTCTTCCACGATGTCCACACCGGGAAATTGGTGGGACATTTCTTTGATTTTCAAAATGAATTCGATGGGGACGTCCTGTGCAAAGACATACTGATTGTTGTTTATAGAAAAATCGGAGATGACCATGCCATAGCGGACACCTGCGATTTTGCGGGCGGTCTCATCGTCATAGCCCTCGATGTTAAAGGTGTCCAAAAGATAGTACATACAGTTTTCCGCTGTGGCGTAGACGTTCAGCTCCAGCTTTTTCTTTAAAGTGGCGATTTCTTTTTCCTGTTCGTCCAAAAATTGAGGTGTGCCTGTCCGGGTAATGGGAAGCGGGTCATACCACTCTACCCCGTTTTCTTCGCAGAGCTCCACCAGCTCCCTGATGATCTCATTTTGCTGGCTTCGGGGAAGAAAAGCGTACTGAAAAACGATGTTGAAGCCTGCCTTGTTTTCAGCGAAAGCCACGCCGTTGCAGTCCACGATGTCGCCGCGGGCGGCCTTGATGGGGAGCTTGCTGCTGGTCATCTGGTGGGTTTGCTCGTTGAGTTCCGCGCCCTGCACGATTTGGTAGGACATGAGCAACAGGACAAAAAAGACGGAGAAAACGGCGGCCAGAACGGAGAGAACGACCAGCCGGTTGCGTTCGGTGGGCTTTTTGGCGGTTTTCATGTACGGTACACTCCTTCCCTGAAAAATAGAGGAAAAAAGACTCGTCAACGGCATAGAATTCCGATGCCGTTGACGTTATTTATGTTCGAATCGTGCTGTTAAATTTTGTGGCGATAAATCGGACGAGATAGAAGAGGGGCACAGCAAAAACCGTGGTATACAGGGAGGAAAGCAGAAGCTGCCCAAAGCTGAGCCAGACGCCGTGAAAGCCCCAGATGAGATAGTAAAACAAAAAGTTCCAGATGCTGCAGATGAGGCTGATCCCCCCCACGGTGAGCAGGGCATTGACTACGTTGACCCGCACAAGATACATGGAAAGAAGGGCAGCCAAAAGGCAGCAGACCATGAGCACCATGCCG
Source organism: uncultured Eubacteriales bacterium (assembly GCA_902493155.1). Lineage (GTDB taxonomy): Bacteria > Bacillota > Clostridia > Oscillospirales > Ruminococcaceae > Fumia. The sequence continues at coordinate 20,825 of CABUOE010000007.1, read as the reverse complement.
TAAAATCCGAAGACCTTCCCCGAGGCAAAATCCCAGAGAAACCCGGTGATGAGGCCAAAGACAGCACTTCCGATTTCCCCCTCAAACAGGGCGATACAGACTGCTAAGGGGATGAGCAGGACAGGCTTAATATGGTGAATCGTCAAAAGGGAGGGTGCAGTCTGGATACAGTAGAGAAGCAACAACAAAACCGCGTAAATCCCCCATTTAATCACCGCTTTGGAAGTTTTGCCCAGAGTCATCACGTTCCCTCGCTTTCGTCTGTGCGGGATGCGTGATCCTGTTTGCCCAGAAAGTCCGTGAGCACAAAAACGTGCTTGATTTCATAGATATCGCTGACCGGTTTAATGCTGGCGGAAGCGGTAATACCCGATTCTTCCAATGTGACTTCCTCCACAGTGCCGATGACCAGATCGGGAGGATAGTAGCCGCTGGTTCCGGCGGTGACAATAATGTCGCCCTGTTTCACTTCAGTGGTTTTGGGGAGCAGTTCCAGCTTGGCCAGGCCTTTGTCTGCAAGCGCAATGTCCCCCGTCAGATTTCCGGTTTCCTTGGTGCGGATTTCCACGGCGCCTACGTTGATTTCCGGACTTAGTATGGTCACGACTTTGGCGTAGGTGGGCCCTAGAGAATCCACATATCCGACGAGGCCGTCTCCGGTGATGACCGGGTCCCACTTGGAGATTCCGTGGACAGTTCCCTTATCGATGGTAAAGGAACCGAATCGATCCGAAGGGTCTCTGCCGATGATGCCGGCGTCCAACAACTGGATGTCGGGATTTTCCTTTTTGAGTCCCACGATTTCCTGAAGCCGTTCATTTTCAGTTTTTGTGTTTTCGTAATCCACCATCTGCTTGCGCAGAGCGGAAATCTCTTCTTTGAGCCGATCGTTTTCCTCTTTGTTTTCTTTGGCGTTGACAAAGATGGAAAAGAAATCGGTAATGGAATCGGAAAGGGCCGCCGAGGCTTTCTGAGCGGGCACAACAACAAAAGAAACAATTTTTTCCGGAATCGTTGCCAACCCGCCGGTAGAGGCGGAATACAGCATGACGCCTACAATAACCGCCAAAACAGCCGCGATAATTTTAAAGCGGACACTGCTGAAAAAGTCGCGCAAGGCGCCACCCCTTTCTGTTTAGATTCAAATTGTCACGAAAAGGAAAGAGCATCCTCCTAGAATACTCTTTCCTTTTCAGAATTAATAGCGGGTTTCCTCTTCGCTGAGAATATCGGTCAGGCGGTCGATGTTGTCGAGCACCATACCGGTTCCGTTTGCGACGCAGTCCAGCGGGTTTTCGGCGATCTGGACTGGCATACCAGTTTCCTGATTGATGAGTTTATCGAGATTTTTGAGCAGCGCGCCGCCGCCGGTCAACGTAATGCCTTGGTCGATGATATCGGCCGCCAATTCGGGTGGTGTCCGTTCCAGGGTGATACGGATGGCCTCCAGCACCAGGCTCAGTGGGTCTTCCAATGCACTGCGGATCTGGTCGGAGGTGATGACAATGTTCTCCGGTAAACCGTTTAATAGGTTTCTGCCCTTGATTTCCATTGAGAGCTCCCCTTCCTCCAGCGGGCAGGCAGAGCCGATGTTGATTTTGATGTCCTCGGCGGTGCGCTCACCGATGAGGAGGTTATATTTTTTCTTGATGAAGTTGATGATGGCGGCGTCAAATTCGTCGCCGCCCACTCTGACGGATTTGGCCGCGACAATGCCGCCTAAAGAGATGACAGCCACTTCGCTGGTACCGCCGCCAATGTCGACGACCATGGAACCGGTGGGTTCGGCCACCGGCAATCCCGCGCCGATGGCGGCAGCCATGGGCTCTTCGATGATGGCGACCCGTTTGGCACCCGCCTGCTCGGTGGCGTCACGGACAGCCCGGCGCTCTACCGCGGTGACGCCGGAGGGAATACAGATGACGACACGCGCCCGGGTGAAGAAGGATTTTCCGATTGCCTTACGGATAAATTCCTGTAACATGCTGGTGGTGATATCGAAATCGGCGATGACGCCGTCTTTTAAAGGCCGCACAGTAACGATGGAACCGGGGGTTCTGCCGATGACGTCTTTGGCCTCCTGCCCCACGCATTTGACCTTGTCGTTTTTAATATCCACGGCGACGACACTGGGTTCTCTGATGATGATGCCCTTTCCCTTCATGTAGACTAAGGTGTTGGCTGTTCCCAAATCAATGCCGATATCTTTTGAAAACATAAGTGCTACTCCTCTCGATACGGCCGTCTCTCTATTTTGCGGCCTTCCTTTTACCAATATTTTTATTATAACCTTTTGCCGGGTATTACACAATCTTTTTTTAAAAAATCCCTGTGTTTCCGAGAAAATCCCGCAGTTGCCGCTTGAACTGAGCGATGGGAAACCCGACCACGTTAAAGTAATCGCCCCGGATTTCCTTGACCAAGGTGCTTCCGTATCCCTGGATTCCATAAGCACCCGCTTTATCGAAGGATTCGCCCGTGTCCAGGTATTCATTGATATCATGCTCCGACAAAGGGAAAAATTCCACTTCGGTGGAGCAGGCGAAGGAACGGTTCGTTTGTCCATAGATGGTCACGCCGGTCAGAACGCGATGTGTTTTTCCTGATAAAGCAAAAAGCATACGGTAGGCGTCCTCCCGATTTTCGGGAATGCCGAAAACGGTGTTTCCCGGGGAAACCACAACGGTATCCCCGCCGATGACAACAGCATCTTGGTTTCCGTTTTCGAAAACCTCTTTTGCCTTTCCGAAAGAGAGCGCCAAAACCAGTTCTTCCGGGGGAAGCTCCTGCTTCATCAGCGCCTTCTCGTCAAACTGTGAGGGGACTACTGAAAAAACAGGGATGACCAGTTTTAAAAGCTCCTGCCTTCTTGGCGAGCGGGAGGCAAGTATAAAACGGGTTGTTTCCATTAGATTTTCCTCGCCACCTTCGCGTAGATGAGGATGGAACCGATGATGCAGAGAAGCTTTGCGATGTTCACTTCCAGTACAAACCCGAAATTGAGCTTCACAATAGCCAAATCAATGGACACCGGGTTCGGGTAGCCCACGCCGATGGAATCGCCCCAGCAAAGCCATTTCAGAAAAGAAACGTCCTGCGCCAGATTGGTAATGATCGTTCCAAGAATAATGCCGGACAGCAAAAACAGCAGGAATAACAGCGTCTTTTTCAATTCATTTCCTCTTTTCATGACAGCTTTTCACGGCCGGTGGAGCCGAATCCGCCAGCCCCCCTTTCGGTTTCGTCCAACTCCTCCGCCTCTTCGATTTCCGGAAGCAGCACGGGGGAAATGACCAGCTGAGCGATCCGATCGCCGTTTTGAATGGTAAAGGGAACCCTGGAGTGATTGGTAACCGGCACCAGAATTTCGCCTCGGTAGTCGCTGTCGATGACGCCGACGCAGTTGGCCAGCGTGATGCCGTGCTTGGAGGCTAACCCGCTGCGGGGATAGACCATCCCCACTGTTCCTTTCTCCAGGCCGATGGCGATGCCGGTGGGGATTTTGACGATTTCACCGGGGTTTATCACCACGTCCCGGTCCAGATAGGCCGACAAGTCGAGCCCTGCGCTTTCCGCTGTGGCCCGCTTGGGAATCACAGCACCTTCGCGCATCTGTTTGATTTTGAGTTTCATATGGGTACCTCATTCCACACCGCGGTAGTAAAGGCCGCGGGTACATTCCTGTTCCAGCTTTTTCTCAGTATGAAATGCCTCTATGATTTCTTTTGCCTGCTCTTTTCCCTCAATGGTAAAGTCCAGCAGGATAAAGTGGATTTTCGAAAATTCTTGCTGCCGATCGCTGATGGACAAAGGCAGCGTATTGTAAATAAAACTTACTTCCCCGTCGCAGCGCACCGGAAAATGGAATCCCTTGCGGTCGACGAGATAGCCTTTCTGCCCGCAGGCTTTACAACCAATTTGTGCCTTTATGGGGCAGTTCCGCACTGACATCAGAGGCAGATAGCCGTAGCCTACAATTCCCGTCGCAAGCGGTGTTTGAAGTTTGCGCATCCAGTCCAGTTTTTCCTCAATGGAGATCACCGCTGACTGAAGCCCCAAATTTTTGGCAGCCTGCAGGCTGTGAGAATTGGAAAGATTGAGAAAAGGGCCACCGAAAAGCTTCATGCCGGTCTGCCGCCCCAACGTAATGTGGGATAGGTTGTCGCAGTAAAGCGACGAAAATCCTGATTCCTTCAGCCTTTTCAGCTGCGCCTGTACCTTTTCTTCGGCTTGAAAGACAAATCGGGGCGGAACCAGTATAATTTTCTCAAGATAGGGAAATAATTCCTTTTGGTGTATCTCAACTTCGTTTAAAGGAAGCAAAATTTTATTCAAATCTGGTTCTTTCTCCCATGGGATCTGCGAGTATAGACGAAATTTTCCCCAATATACGGGATCTGCAGCTTGGGCAATGGATTCTATCTCGGGGAGAGGGCGCTCCAGAAATTTAAGCGAAGTCCCCTGGCGGAGCTGGTCCAGCTTTTCAACCGCCTTCCGGCGCACCCCGTTAAAGGCGGCGGGAGGAAGGGTCAAGCCGTCTTCGATGTGGGCTTCGAAGTTTTCCAAATAGTAGGGAGTACCTCCCAGTTTAGAGAGGAATTTTTTGGCGAAATCAGCGGTTGCTGAAAGGTTTAGGGCCTCCTGAGAGATTTCTCCCTCCGCCCTAACTACATGTCCGTCCGGGTCGCGGATTTCCAGCCGAATCGGGACGCCCCGCTTCATGGAAAACGCCATTGACACCGGAACCAAAGGGGTCTGCTTATGATATAACTGTGCAAGGGGCTTAAAGACTTCATTTGCCGAGACGACATCCTCTTTTTTTCGGAATCCAAACATGGTTTTGTCCACTTTGGCATCGAAATAACCGCTTGTAAACCCGCTTCTGGAAAAGACAGCCTGCAAGGTATCAAGATCCGGTTTTTCACCGTCCAGCGCTCTGCGGCAGGCGGTGACCGCGGCGGCTACGTATTCCGGACGTTTCATCCGACCTTCGATTTTCACCGAGTTAACGCCCATCTCCTGCAAAAGCGGCAGTTTGTCGACTAAGCTCATATCCTTGAGAGAGAGGACGTTCTCCCCTTGTCCCTCTGCGGTAAATGGAAGGCGACAGGGTTGGGCGCACTGCCCGCGGTTGCCGCTTTTCCCGCCGAACAAAGCGCTCATGTAACACTGTCCCGAAACACACATACAGTGCGCTCCGTGGACGAATACCTCCAGTTCCAGAGAGGTGCTTTGCCGGATCCGGGCAATTTCTTCCCGGGCAAGTTCCCGGGCCAGCACTACACGGGAAAACCCCAGTTCTTCCGCAGCTTTGACGCCGGCCGGCGAATAAACCGCCATCTGGGTCGAAGCGTGGAGAAGCATCTGGGGGGCTAAGGTTTTGACGATGGAGGCGACGCCTAAGTCCTGCACGATGAGAGCGTCCACTCCCGCCCGGCAGGCCGCTTTGATACAGCGCTTCAAGGCGTCAAGCTCGTGATCGAAAACCAGAATGTTCAGAGCCTGATGCACCTGAACCCCGCACCGGTGGGCGTATGCCACCGCCTCACGGAGTTCTTCTTCGTCAAAATTTTGGCTGTTTTTACGGGCGCTGAAATTTTTTTGCCCCAGGTAAACTGCGTCCGCGCCGCAGCGTACGGCAGCTTCCAGCGCTTCCATCGAACCGACGGGCGCCAATATTTCCACTTTGTTCAATTTGGGCCCGCCTTTCGGATGATCTTAGTTCTGGCTGCCGTCCACTTTGTCCCGGAGGGAACGGAGGCCCAGGTCATTTTTCAGAGATTCGTTTTCGCTTTTGAGGGCGTCAAGCTCTTTGCGAAGCTGATCCGCCTCAATGCGCATATTGGTGGCTTCTTCCACATAGCCTTTGATTTGAGCACGGATGTTGTCCACGTCGGAAACAGACTTCATATTGTCGTCCAACAAAGACAACCCCACCATAACGGCGGCGGAAGTGAGGCTGGCGCTTTCATTGTCGTCCATGAACTGGGTGATTTTTTTGTCCAGGTCTTTGGCCAGCGTAATGACATAGGACGGATTTTCTTCGGTCTGCAGGTTATAGCTTTTCCCGCAAATAACCACTTTTACTTTATTGAGCATACCCTTTCCCCCTGATGTGGCAGTTTAGCCGCATTTTTTCTGTGAAAATTGTCCGTTTGGGAACACTTATGGCAAAATGGGACAATATTTTCACATATATACTATAATTATATTATATTTTCCCGTAAATGCAAAGTCCTTTCATAGTTTTTTTATAATTTACTTTCTTTTTACCACATTTTATGTGGTAAAATCCATCGAAGATAGTTTCAAAAGGCATTCGCCTTTTGAAAAAGTAAATTGTTAAAAAACAGTTGCAATCCGAATTTCGGATTGCACTTGCCTGTTTGAGCAGGCAAATTGCGGGCATGAAATGCCCGCAACCATACTATTTTTTATTAAAAGAGGAAAATCGGAGATTTTCTACCTTGATCGTAACAAAAAATAGCCGATGACGTACTCGCTGTAGTTGAGTAGAATCGCTATTTTTTATAATTTACTTTCTTTTTACCACATTTTATGTGGTAAAATCCATCGAAGATGGTTCCAAAAGGCACTCGCCTTTTGAAAAAGTAAATGAATAGTTGTAAACTATCGAAAGTCCCCTTCTTTTTTCGCAAACCAGATAAAACCGCCCAAAACAAAGCGCTTGAGCGGTACTTTGAAAGGAAGTGACGGCCTCAATGGACAGCCTTCCAAAAAGACGGATCGTCCTGCTGGACGAGATCCGCGGCTTTGCCATCATCTGCATGGTAGTATACCATTTCTGCTACGACTTAATTCACGCGCAGATGCTATCTATCCCCTTTTTCGATTCCGGGCCGATGAACTTTATTCGGGACGTATTCGCAGGGCTTTTTATGTTCATCTCCGGCATTAGCTGTCTGTTGTCGAGAAACAACCTTCGTCGGGGTGTGCTTTGCATGGGAGCAGCTCTGCTCGTCACCGGTGTCAGCGCCCTGTCTACGCCGGAAATGCCCATCCGGTTCGGTATCCTGCACCTGCTTGGCACCTGCATGATTCTCTATGGCGTGCTCGAGCCGGTGCTCAGAAAGACGAAGCCTTTGTGGGGCGTTATATTGTGTGCCTTACTATTCCTGTTTACTTGGGGCGCAAGGGAAGGTTTTATGGGAATCCCTGTCCTGCTGGAAATCCCTATTCCGAACATCTTTTATCAGACCGAGGTATTTTTCCCCTTCGGTATTTTGGCAGAGGGATTCGTGTCCGGCGATTATTTTCCCCTCTTCCCCTGGATGTTCTGTTTTTTTGCGGGCAGCTTTTTTGCCCTCTGGTGCCGCAGCCGTAAAATACCAGAATGGGATTTTAAGACCCATGTTCCGTTTTTCGCGCTGGCGGGAAAATACACTTTGTGGATTTATCTGCTGCACCAGCCGGTGCTGTTTGTCGTTCTAAAGCTGATACAGGCTATTCGACCTTGATAATCTGTTTGTAAACAGCGGTGTACCGGGGCGGAATCAGCTTGTCCAGATGGTAGCGTCCAAAATACCAGTGGGTAAACGTACAGCGGCTCACCACCTCGTCGAAAAGGCTGTGGATAAAGCTGAGCTCATTGTCGTCCATGTAGAGAAACCGCTTGATGGCTCCGGGTGCGTCATGAGTGACGATAAGATCCACTCGGTTGCGGTGAGCGGCCAGCTGATCCAGGGCGTGCTGGGTCTCCTGAACGGAGGGCTGTTCCTCTTCCCAAAAGGCCTTTGTTTCGTCGCTCAGATCCAAGGCGGAATCCTTGGAATCCCCGCCTCCGAATGCGAACACCGATTTGCCGTCGATTTCATAGATCTCTCCCCGCATAAGCTGATAGAGGTTGCCGCTGATTTTTCGTGCTTTTCCGCCCTTGTAGGCGACGACGGGATATTCTTTCAGAAGGTCGTAATTGTCGTGACATCCCTCGACAAAAAGGGTATCATAACGGCGCTTCCCAATTTTTTTCAGTATTTTCTGTTCTTCTTTGGAGCCGTCCCAGACAAAGCCAAAGTCGCCGCAGATGATGAGCACGTCCCGACTTTTGAGCTTTTTCAGTTCCGGCGCACAGAGACGGCCAAAATCCCCGTGGAGATCTCCTGTGATGCAGATCACGATGCTTGTTCCCCTTTCCCTCGCAAAATGCTGTTTTGCCTTTTAGAAGGCTTTTCTCTCTATCTGTTAACCTCGACCGCAGATTTCATTAGCAGAACCGGGTAACGGTAAAATAAATGCAGTTCGCATCTTCTGCCACCAAAGATTTTGTGTGGCCATTGCCAACTGCCTGTGAGATTTATTATACCTGATTTTGTTTTTGGGGGCAATAGAAATAAACGGAAGTCGTTATATAAAGCAAAAACGATGCAGCCGAATTTTAGGCTGCATCGTTTTTTGTCAGTAAATGATTTCGGTGTCGACGGCGGAAGTGGTTCCTTCTTCATCGTTGACCGGTTCGCCGCTATTGATAATTGCTTTTACTCGTTCTTCGTACTGGGGGTAGACCAGATAATTGGTTCCATTTAAAATAACAGCGTCACGAGGTGTTTCCGTGACATAGATAGGCGCGACCATGGTCAAAAGCTCCTGAAGGCCCTGCTGGGTCAGCTGATGGAATTTTGGCAGATAGGAGGAGATGTCTGCCTCAGCCATATATTTTTCCGGAATCCATTCACCAAACTGAGAACCAACACCCGTGCAGAAGAAGAGCCTTCCGGTTTTAGTGGGATAGCTCATCAGGGGTTTTCGCTCTTCTTTGGAGATATAAGCGGCCACAGGCACCTCTTCAATGGACGGCTCCAGGAAATCATATCCGTTTTTCTCAAGGAAGGCAAGAATATTGCTGTCAGTTGGGTAAACAGGAAGAGTGATTCCTCTATATACCCGGCCATAACCGCCGTTCAGTTCTAAAAATCCCTTTGGGCTTTCTGTCGGCGTCAAATTTGAGGTGTTGTCGCGGGCAGTCAAATCGGCGCTGATCGCTCCCGTCAACCGGGCAGCCTGCTCCGACGATAAAGTGTAAGAGACCGCTCCCTCCCGAAGGTTACTGTACAGGGCGACGTTTGTACAGTTAGAATAATTTTCCTGCTCGAACCACTGGACAAACGCCTCTTGATAGGCTTCGCTCTGGGCGATGTCGTAGAGAGGCTTCGTCAGGGCGAAGGGACAGTTTTTGTATTCCCGGTACACTTTGCAGCCATTTTGCAGAATATAGATGATCTGTACCTGACAATTTCCGTAGTCCGAGGCGGAATAACTGCCGTCGTCAAAAGAGTAAGGGGTGTACTCCGTGAAGTTCATCCCTGTGGGCTGATTTTCTCTGTCGTAGAGATAATCAGAGGAGAAAGCAGTTTTCAAGGTGTCAATATTGGCGGTAACGCTTTTGTGAAAGGATAAGGCTGCTTCGATGCTTTCCCGGTCGTTGAGCGTTACGCCGTTGTCCAGAGCGGAAGTGCCTAGGGAGCCTGGCGCATTCCAGTAAAGGACGACGCTTTTAATTTGCTGGACCTGCGGAATGCGGGTCTCGTAGCCAAAGGTGTGAGTCAGGTTGCTGGAGGCAAACACGGCTGTGACCAAAACGGCGGCAGTGCATCCCACCATAGCAGTTTGGGCAATTTTGTGGAATCCCCGGTTGCGGATGGTGTCCAGGATGAAGTAGACGGCGAGCCCCAGCAGGATACCGAAAATATAAGAGGTGATTTTTTTGCTTCCCAGGCTCAGGACGAATCCAAGGCCCACTGTGATGGAAATTAAGAGACTTCCGATGTAGAAAAGCGGAATATAGGCAAAACTCTGCCCGGCGCTTTCACTTTTGCGCCTTTTGTAAAGATAGGCGCCTAATATGGCGGAAATCACGGCGATTCCCAGCAGCACGGGTAGTTTCCACCACTGATAAAACTCCCAGTTGGGATAAAAATCCAACAGTTGGCGTACCGGGGAGAAACTGTATAAAATATTTCCAATAAAGCTTGCAGAGTTGGAAGGATACCCATAAGTATTGGAGGAGATAAAGGAGAGTACAGCGGACACAAACAGGGGATAACCGATGTGGATAATGCCAAAATAAGTGATGCTTTCAAAAAGGGTGCCGCAGTTGACCATGATGAAAACCATGGTGCTATAAAAACAGATGATTGCCGTCAGGATCATGGGGTAATCCACGTCCAACGAGAGATCCCTATTGACGACGGCTTGGGCACCCAGAGTGACGATCCCGAACAAAATGTAGGGAATCAGCAATACAGCCAACCCGAACAGATAGTTTCCCCAGAAAAGATTTTTCCTGCTGACAGGGAGGGAGTGGAACACATCTACCGCCTGCCGGTTGTTGATGTAGTGAAACAGAATCAGCGGCAAAGCGACGCTCATTCCCAGTGCCAGCAGGTGAAACAGCACTTCGGTGGGGATGTATATATTGGTGCTGTGAGGATTCGAGAGAAAAGACAGGAAAAAGGAAAAGGGCATCACTAAAAACATGGTGACGAGATAGAGAATCCAAATGCTCTTATACCGGTGCAGGCAATGGGCGAACACGCTGCCCAGCCGGTCGCTTTTAATGGAAGATAACATTGGCGTCATACCCTTTCACCTCCATTTCGTACAAGAATACTTCTTCCAGCGTCAGCGGAAGGGCCTCCAGGGCCAAAGGCTCCAACGGACTGAGCCTTTCTTCGATTTCTTCCAGGTTTCCCTTAGCGATCAGGGTCAAAAAGCGCCCGATGGCCTGATAGGACATGAGAGAAATGGTTTGAGCCAGCCGTTCTTCTGAGACATTGTCAGAGAATACCACCTGGATTTTGTGGACCTCCCCTTTCAAGTCGTCTAACTGTTTGCTATAGAGCAGGCTTCCTTTGTGAAGAATTCCCACGGTGTCGCAGATTTCATCCAGCTCCCGCAAGTTATGAGAGGAGATGACAGCGGTCATCTGCCGCTCGGCCATGGCGTCAGACAGGACTTTTCGCACCACCTGCCGCTTCACCGGGTCCAGCCCATCAAAGCACTCGTCCAGGAGCAGGTAATCTGGCATAGTGGACATACCCAGTAAAAAAGCGCTCTGCCTCTTCATCCCTTTGGAGTAGGTGGAGATTTTTTTGTCGGCAGGAAGGTGGAACAGTTCGCAGAGCTCTTTATAAAGGGCGGCATTGAATTTGGGGTAAAACCGGCAGTAAAAATCCGCCATATTGTGGAGAGTGTACTGCCCGATAAAATAGGGTTCGTCGGACACCAGGAAAACCCTCTGCTTCCTCTCCGGGTTTTCAAAAATTTTTTCGCTTTCTACCGAAACGCTGCCGCTGTTCGGGCTGTAAACGCCGGCGATCAGCCGCAAAAGGGTGGATTTACCGGCCCCGTTGGAGCCTACTAAACCGTAAATTGAGCCCTTCTGGATCTCCATATCGATTTGGTCTAGTGCCTTGACGTCCCCAAACCGTTTTTCTACTTGGTTTATTTGAATCATGTTGTCTCACCTGTCCTTCCTTCCGTATAAAGGCTATCAATGACTCGATACAGCTCAGTCTGCGGAATGCCGAACTGCTTTGCTTTTTCCACGAGCCTTTGAAAATCGGCCAAGACCTCCTGCTTCACCGACTGAACCGAAAAAATATCGTCGGTGATAAAACTGCCTTTTCCGGAAACAGAGTAAATAATTTTTTCATTCTCCAGCTCTCCGTAGGCTTTGGCGACGGTGTTGGGGTTGATTCCCAACTCCCGAGCCATCACTCGAACCGAGGGAAGCTGTTCGTTTGGCTTTAAAACGCCCATGCAGGCCAGTTTTACGATCTGTTCTTTCAGCTGCAAATAAATGGCCTCGCTGCTTTTTAAATTGATCTGAAACATGCCCTCACCTCAAAAAATAGAAAACGCCGCAGAGCAAATGTGGGGAAATTTTTCTGCACATTGACGTTTTCAGAAAATGCCTTTCGGCAAAACAGTACAGATGCGTATTAACTGTACTAGTTTGATTGATACAGTATAAGTATATGGAAGACACTGTAAAAAATCAATTGTGATTTTATACAAAAAACAATTAAAAGAGCTGTGAGTAATAACGGGAGGCAAAGAATCTTTATAACTTTACAGACTTTTGACACAATAAGCATAGACTTTTCAAAATCCGCAAGATATAATAAACTGGGAAAAATTTGGGGAACCTCTAAACAAGGGCCCCCATCTTCATATAAAATGCCTCGGCAGACCGGCAAAAATAGGTCTGTGTGAAGAAAGGATGGTCTGTATTATGAGAAAAACAAAAATTATCTGTACCCTTGGCCCCGCTTGCGACAGCGAGGAAATGATTGAAAAGCTGATGCTGGCCGGCATGAATGTGGCCCGCTTCAATTTTTCCCATCAGTCCCATCCCGAACACAAGGAGCGTTATGAGCGGGTGGACCGCGTCAGACGAAAGCTAAACCTCCCGGTGGCCACTTTGCTGGATACCCGGGGCCCTGAGATCCGCCTGCGTCTCATTGAAAACGGAAAAACAGAGCTTCAGGAGGGGCAGGAGTTCACTCTCACTACCGAGGACGTTCTTGGAAATAATGAGCGGGTGTCTGTTACCTTTGAAAGACTTCCTCAAGATGTCAGCGAAGGCACCCATATCCTCATCGACGACGGCCTCATCGATATGATTGTCACCTCGGTGGAGGGAACGGAAATCCACTGCAAGGTCTTAAACGGCGGCACCATTTCCAATCGGAAGGGCGTCAACGTTCCCGATACCCGGCTGTCCATGCCCTTTATCAGCGAACAGGATCGGTCCGATTTGCTGTTCGGCATCGAGACGGGATTTGACTTTGTGGCAGCATCGTTTACAAGAACAGCCGACGATATCCGGGAGATGCGGAAAATTCTCGACGAAAATGGCGGCTCCCACATGAAAATTATCGCTAAAATCGAAAACTCCGAAGGTGTATCCAATGTGGGAGAAATTATCCAAGTTGCAGATGGCATCATGGTAGCCCGCGGCGACATGGGGGTGGAGATTTCCTATGAGAATATCCCCGCCATTCAAAAAAAGCTCATCAAATGCGCCTATAATGCGGGAAAACAGGTGATTACGGCGACACAGATGCTGGATTCCATGATGAAGAATCCCCGCCCGACCCGTGCCGAGATTACTGATGTGGCCAATGCCGTGTACGACGGCACCAGCGCAATCATGCTTTCCGGGGAAACCGCGGCGGGGCTTTACCCCATAGAGTCTCTAAAAACTATGGTGGTCATAGCCGAGCGGACGGAAGCCGATATCGACTACGAAAACCGTTTCCGCACCCGTCCCGCCCAGCGGGATCCTGACGTCACCGATGCGATTTCCCACGCTACTGTTACCACGGCGCTTGATTTGGACGCGAACTGTATCATCACCGTCACTGTAAACGGCCGCACCGCACGGCAGATTTCCAAATATCGTCCAAAATGCGACGTCATTGCCTGTTCCCCTCGGGAATATGCTGTGCGCCAGCTAAATCTGGTTTGGGGCGTCACCCCTGTCTTGGTAGAGGAGAAAAAAACTACTGATGAGCTGTTTGCCCACGCCTATGAAAAGGTCATGGAGCATGGCCTGGTTCAGAAGGGTGAACTGGTGGTGACCACTGCAGGTATTCCCCTTGGAGTTTCGGGAAATACCAATCTGCTCCGGGTCGACACCATCGGAGAACAGGTCTGATTGTCAAATAAAAGGTCATTGCCGGATACTGCTGGCAATGGCCTTTTAAAAATGCACTTTTTTATCATTTACCGGATTATTTTTCTCTTTTATAAGTGGGGTATTGACTTTGGAGGTGTTCCCCCTATAATGAAAACAGAGCTTTGATTTGAAAGCGAGAAAGGGGCAATGGATATGCTAGCGAAAACACCGCCCATGGGCTGGAATTCTTGGAATACTTTTGGAACAAACATCAACGAACAGCTGATTATGGAAACGGCAGACGTTATGGCAAATGAAGGCTTTTTGGAGGCCGGATATGAATACCTTGTCATCGACGACTGCTGGTCACTGCGGGAGCGGGATGAAAACGGCCTGCTGGTTGCCGATCCGGGAAAATTCCCCCACGGTATGAAATATGTGGCCGATTATGTACATAGCAAAGGCCTTAAATTTGGTATGTATTCCTGCGCTGGTATTTGGACTTGTGCAGGTTATCCATCCAGCTTTGACCACGAGTATCTGGACGCACAGACCTTTGCAGACTGGGGTGTGGATTTTCTGAAATACGATTTCTGCAACTTCCCCGCAACTGCTGATTGTAAGCACCGGTATCACCGGATGAGCATGGCGCTGAAAGCAACCGGAAGAGATATCCTGTTTTCTGCCTGCAACTGGGGTGTGGAAGAGCCTTGGAAATGGATGAAATCTATCGGCGCTCATATGTATCGTTCTACTGGAGATATCCGCGATAACTATGAATCTTTCAAAGAGATTGCGCTGAGTCAGCTTGACAACCTCCCCTATTCCAGTTCCGGCAGTTTCAATGACCCCGACATGCTCGTCGTTGGCATGTATGGCAAAGGAAATGTCGGTTTCGGCGGCTGTACCGACGAGGAGTATCAGACCCATTTTGCCCTTTGGTGCATGTTTGGCGTGCCGCTGATGATGGGCGGAGACATGCGAGATATGAGCGAGGCTTCCCGCAAGCTCCTGCTTAACAAAGACCTTATTGCCATCAACCAGGACGAGGAATGCCGGGCACCGGTCGTGATTCGGCATACGGGTGACCCCTTTATCCAAAATAATTGCGTATTATTCCGACATCTGTCGAACGGCGAGTTTGCTTTAGCTTTCTTTAATTTTAACGAAGAAAGTGAGTATGCTGTTGAAACTTATGGTTTTTCATTTGATGATATTGGCATCCCCTTTGAATGCGGCTATGGCCTGGAACTGACCGATGTTTTCACTGGGGAAAACATCGGTGTGAAGAGGGAGGCATTTATTCCACAGGTGAAGCCCCACAGCTGTAAAGTATACCGTGGTAAACTGGTCAAAATGGTTTGAAGGGCCTGAGAAGGTGAATTGATTTGAATGACTGTTGTAGAAGCTGCGGCCGCAAACTGACTTTAGACGAAGTTGCCGTTTATAAGCGGATGGTCAACCGGGGTGCAACTGATTTTTTGTGCATCACCTGTTTCGCTGAAGCCTATCATGTGTCGGAAGAGTTGATTCGAGAAAAAATTGATCATTTTCGTGCAATGGGATGCACACTTTTTTCTGCATAACAAAACCGCCAGCCACAAGGCTGGCGGTTTTTGCGTTCCATAAGATGATTTTTATTCGTGATGGACCAAACTTTTCCGTTTCCAACGTCCGGTGGCGAAATAAATGCCGGAAATAAGGCTTCCCAACGCCCAGCCGAAGCCATAGGACAGGAATAAATAATTTTTCCCCCAGTGATCGGCGATAAAGTAGGCAATGGGCACCCGAGCAAACCACAGGGCGACAAAGGAGGAGATCATTGGAATAATGGTTTCGCCTGTCCCCCGCAGGGTACTGTTGAACATAAAGACAATGGCGAGCAGGAAGTAAAACGGCAGCACACAATGAAGATAGGAAACGCCTGCCTCAATAACCTCCGGGCTTTTGCTGAACATCTGCATCAAAAAGCCACTCAAAGGATACAAAACAGCTCCAATGAGAATGCTGCACCCAACGGAAAGCACTGTTCCCGCCCGGATTCCCTGGTACACCCGGGAATGATTGCCGGCGCCGACGTTTTGCCCGGTGTAGGTCGTCATCGCTGTGGTAAAGCTTTGAATGGGCATAAAGGCAAAGGTGTCGATTTTATTAGCGCCGTTAAAGCCCGCCATAAAATTGAAGCCGTAACTATTGACCAGAGACTGCATCACCATAATGCCCACCGAAAACAGCGCCTGTTGGATGCCGGAAGGAATACCCAATTTGATGGCCTGTGCGAAGAGCTTTTTGTCAAAAAAGAATTTGTGTAGCTGGATGTGGATAAAGTCGTAGTGCTTGTTGATAAACCGAATGCCAAAAATCCAAGATGAGATTTGGGCGATAATAGTCGCCAGTGCCACACCCGCGACGCCCATGCGCAGAGGGATAGCGAAAAGCAAATCTAAGACAATATTGATGACGGTGGCTACTGCAAGGAAGTTTTGCTGTCCCCTAGCCCTTGCAATATACCAGCGTTGATATTGTATCCAAGGGTGCCAATCATGCCGATAAATATGATAATCATATAAGTGTGAGCCATGCCGAGGGTGCCGTCATCTGGAACTTTGATGAGCTGTAGAAGAGGCTTGCTGGCCAAAATGCCGATGAGGGACAGCGGGAGTATGCCCATGATCATCGCGGTATAAATGGTTCCAACCGTTTCGTTGACCCGCTTCAGGTCCTTTGCTCCATAGAATTGGGAGATCATGACGGTGGCGCCGACGCCGATACCCATAAAAAGGGAGCTCATCATAAAAATAATGGGAAATCCGGTTCCAACAGCCGCCAGGGCCTTGTCCCCGATGACATTTCCCACGACGATGCTGTCCACCATGTTGTAAAGTTGCTGCAGTACATTCCCAAATAGTAAAGGCAAGGAAAACAGCAGAATCAGCCTATAAGGGTTTCCTTGAGTCATATCTGTCATATTGACTCTGTGTCCAGATCGTCGTTTTTCCACGTCTTTTCTCTCCAATCTTCCTTTTCATGCGTTCATGTGGGGTGTTTCAAACTTCTATACAGATATTATATCACCTATTTTATCTGTTTGATATTCAATAAGTTGCACAAACTGTGCTGAGAATGTCCTTTTGTTTTCTATACCGTCTTCTAAAAACAACCCTGTTCTCATAGGATGATAACGGAGATAATCTGTACAGAAAGAAGGACGTACAATGATGAAACGTATGCTGAACAGCCTTTTGTGCCTTTTTTTTGCTCTGCTCCTATGCGGTGCGGAATCGGTACCTGAGGTCTGCTTTGAAAATATGCCGCCTCCGTCAAGCGCCTCATTTTCCCCTATATGCACCACCATGCCTTTTGCTCTGCCCCTCCGGGAGGCCTGGCTCACGTCTCCTTTTGGGTACCGGTATCATCCCATCAGCGGACAATTGGACTTCCATTATGGCCTTGATTTGGCAGCGCCAGAAAAAACACCGATTTACGCTGCAGTGGCAGGTGTGGTCCAGATAGCCGACACCCATGAAAGTTATGGAAATTATATCCTGATAGACCACTATAATGGATTCTCTACGTTATATGCTCATTGCACTAAATTGCTTGTTGAAGAAGGCGATTTGGTAACGCGCGGAGAGAAAATTGCCCTGGTGGGTCAGACCGGGGAAGCGACCGGCAACCACCTTCACTTTGAAATCCGATTAAACGGCATCCGATACGACCCTTTGTGGATATTGGGGGACGGTGAAAAGGTTACGCTGATTCCGGAACCGGAACAAGCGGGACAATCCTAAAAGAAAGGGACACCAGTTATGCTGTCTTTTCAGATGGGAAAGGTCAAAGTTTATATTTGGTTTTCTTTTTTTGCTGTCATTTGCCTATTTCTCGCCATTGGCCAAAACCCATGGGGATTATGGTGCATCAGCGCCAGTATTCTGCACGAACTGGGGCATTTGGCGGCATTTTTATATAAAGGTTATCCGCCGCTGGAACTGCATTTTGAATATAGTGGTATCCGGTTAATCCCCCAAAAGCAAATTTATCCGATGCGGCAGGAAATCTTTTTTCTCGCAAGCGGAAGCGCCGTCAACCTTTTCTGCTTTTTTACACTGTGGCTGTTAAAGCTGCCAGTTCCCGCATTTTTTCACTTGGTATTGGGAGTGTTTAATCTATTTCCTCTTAAAGGACTTGACGGCGGACAGATTCTCAAACTCCTGCTGGAGCGATTGCTTGGACCGAGGCCAGGGGAAATGATCAGTACCGCTGTATCCTGGATTGCGGACATTTTGCTCGTTTCAGGCGGCTTGGTTCTGTTTCGGCAGACCGGTAATTTTACCCTTTTGCTGACAGTTCTTTATTTTTTCTTTTTGGGGTTCTCAACAAAAGAAAAAAACTTTACAGGATAATTTCCCCTAATTTGTAGGGGCCGACGTCCACGTCGGCCCGCCTTCAGAGAAATTTTTTCTGAAAAGCGGGCCAATGTAGGCATTGGCCCCTACAACTTTGTGCATTATTTTCTGGATAGGCTATTTTGCAACAGCCCCTTTGGCATTTATGTGTAAACAGTGTATTTATGCTTTTACAACGCTGATCCTTTGTTGGACATGATTACCGTTTACAGCTTCATCAATCATCGCGATTGCATAGTCTGCATAGCTGATTACACTTTCTCCCCTGTCGTTTAAAGTCAATTCTTCACCGCTGAGAATATATTTTCCTGTACGTTCTCCTTCTGCCTGGAAATCACAGGCCGGGCTCATATAAGTCCATTTTACGTCATTTCTGGTGCGAAGTATTTTAAGCGCTTCGTCGTGAGCTTTTGCCAAAGGTTTAAAATCTTCCGGGAAATCTTCTCCGTCTGCCACACAGCAGGTATGGCTTTCATCGAGATACAAACTTCCTGCTCCGCCTACAATAAGCAGACGAGTGTCTGTGTTGGAGAGCAGATCGCATAGTTTTGCAGCGGCTTTTGGAATACCGTCGATGGTTTCTGGCGTCCAGGCTCCAAAAGCGTCAATGACACATGAAAATTCTTTTAAATCCGAAGCGGTTAGATCAAATACATCTTTTACAATTACTTTTTGGGCGGCTGATTGATTCTTTCCGCGAACAACGGCCGTCACATCAACGCCTCTTTCCATTGCCTCTTTCACAATTAGTTTTCCAGCCTTGCCATTTGCACAGATAACTGCCATTTTCATCGTTTATTCCTCCTGTTTATTTTTTTAGGCTTGATTTTATTTGCCTGTAAGATTATAATATCTTTAAAAGTAACTATTGTAAAGTAAGCGCCTTTTTGTATCGTAGTTACTATAAAGATACTATTGGAAGGATGAAATAAAAATGAAAAAAATTCCTGCATGTCCTGTCGCAACTCCCCTTATGCTGATAATCGACCGTTGGAAAGTCTTAATACTCAGAGAGTTATTGGGGAAAATAAAGCCCTTAGGTAAAATTATTACATGTTGGTAAAAAATTGTCGTTATCTATTGGAATTCAAAGGAACGATGTTATAATAAGCATGGGACTTATACTTGGTTTTCTAAAAGAAATTGCACTAAAGTGATTTTTGCAATTAGGCTGTTAATGGCTTAAAAGAAAGGACTGAAAAACGATGAATAAGAAATTGAGTTTTATTCTTGCAGCATTGATGCTAACGACCTTGATGTTTTCTTCCTGTAACAGGAGCAATCCTCCATCTGAGCCTAGTTCAAGTGACTCGTCTATTTCAGAACCGTCAGAAAGCTCAGAGGAATCATCGGAGTCCTCTTCTGCGCCGACAGTGCAGATTTATGACCCTGAAACCCAAAAGGTTTCCCAGGTGCCAGTGGAAGAAGGAGAAAGCAACGCAAAGGTGACAGATGAGGAACTCGTCAAGATTCTGAATGATAAATTTGCCTTTAAGGCGGGAGACAACGAATTCAAGATTATCATCAACTCCATTAAGGAGAATGGCAGCGGCCTGTATGTGGATTTTGCGGGAAATTCCATTCCTGCTGTTTCCATGGGATCTTCGGAAGAGGAGGCCTGCCTCATTTCCATCGCGGAGACCCTGCTTAAAAATCACCCCTCCTGTAGCCAAGTTTATTATACCATTGATGGAGGCACTTATATGTCCGGCCATATTGAACTGGATCTGGGCGAGCCGTTCCGATATGATTCCAAACTCTCTTAAATAAAAAGCACCTGGAATATTCCAGGTGCTTTTTGTTCTTTAATGACAATGCCCATTGCAGTGATGCTCTTCACCGCAGTGGTGCCCCTCGCCGGATTCACCGTGATGGTGGTCGCAGGTAGCTTCATTGTTGAAAAACAGCGTGCCGTTTAAATATGCGTTAACTGCGTTGTCCACCGTCCCGCTGACACCGGCAGCGAGTTGTATACCGGATTCCTGCAGGGCGACCCGGGCTCCCGCCCCGATACCGCCGCAGATGAGCAGATCCACTTGGTTTTGTGCCAGCAGTACTGCCAAAGCAGAATGTCCGCTCTCCCCGGCACTTAGCACCTGCTTGCTAATAATTTTTTGTTCTTCCACGTCAAAAAGGGTAAACTCTTTGCATTTTCCAAAGTGCTGAAAGACGTTTCCGTTTTCGGTTGTCACTGCGATTTTCATAATTTTCTCTCCTTTTTCTAAACACTGTGCAGAAAAAGTACGTTTTGTATCTCCACGGCATCCCGAGCAGCAGTTTGCCACCCGATTGCAGACAGAGTAGCATCCGCCGCCGATGTGCAGCGTCCCACCGGTTACCAGCGCCTCTGCCAATTTTTTACGGGCGGAGGCGTAAATCCGCTGAACGGTAGGCCGGGCTACATCCATCTGCCGGGCGCACTCCTCTTGGGTACAGCTTTCCAAATCCATGAGCCGAATAGTTTCGAATTCCTCTACCGTCATCTGAATCACGGAGGAGTTTAAACCGTCCAGAGCGCCAAAACGGCAGGATTTTGGGAGGGCGCATACCCTTCTGCATTTTTGCGGCCGCGGCATCACCTTTTCCCCCTTGCGCAGCATGATATAATGAACATATGCTCATTATACACCTAAAAAAATAATTGTCAAATCAAAATCGCTATTAAGTTATTATTTGCCTTCTGCTTGTCCATTGTTATGAAATGAAAAAGCGGAAACCGAGAAGGTTTCCGTTTTTTATTGTGAGGAAGACAAATTGCCGCTGCTTGTGCGAGCATT
>CABUOE010000006.1 GCA_902493155.1 uncultured Eubacteriales bacterium | reverse complement strand
CTGGTCGTCCTCCATCTCGATATGATAGGTAAGATCGGGTTTCCCGACGCTCATTTCCAGTTCGCTCAAAATCGTCTTGGCCCGCTTGATGACTTTATTAGGAACTCCGGCCAGTTTGGCAACCTCGATTCCGTAGCTGTCGTCGGCACCGCCCCGGACAATTTTTCGGAGGAAGATAATGTCGTCCCCCCGCTTTTTCACAGCGATGTTGTAATTGACGACTCCTTCATACTCGTTTTCCAACTCGGTGAGCTCGTGGTAATGGGTTGCAAACAACGTCTTGCAGCCTAAATTTTTCTCCCGGACGATGTATTCCACTACCGCTTTGGCAATGCTCATGCCGTCGAAGGTGGAGGTTCCCCGTCCGATTTCGTCGAGGATAACTAAACTGTTTGGAGTGGCGTTTTGGAGAATGTGAGCCACCTCGCTCATTTCCACCATAAAGGTGGACTGGCCCGCCGTCAGGTCATCGGACGCGCCCACTCTGGTGAACACCTTGTCCACCAGTGAGATCGTCGCCGCTTTGGCCGGCACAAAGGAACCCATCTGCGCCATGATGACGATGAGGGCTACTTGACGCATATAGGTGGATTTACCCGCCATGTTGGGGCCGGTGATAACGGCGATTTTATTTTTGTCCCGGTCCAAAAACACGTCATTGGGGATAAAAGCGCCATCAGCAGAAATGGCCTCCACCACCGGATGACGCCCCTCGATGATCTGGATTTCCCCATTAACCGAAAGCTGAGGACAGACGTAGTTGTGGTCCGCCGCCACCTGGGCAAAGGACTGCAAAACGTCCAACTGGGCCACGGCGGCAGCTGTCCGCTCAATAACAGGCAGCTTATCCGACACAATTTGTCGGATCTCATTATAAAGCTCGGTCTCCAGCGCCACCATCTTGTCAGTGGCGTAAAGAACCTTGCTCTCCAGTTCTTTCAGTTCTTCTGTTATATACCGCTCACAGTTTACGAGGGTCTGTTTGCGGATATACCGGTCGGGCACCAAACTCAGATTCGATTTCGTCACCTCGATGAAATACCCAAACACCCGGTTATAGCTGATACGCAAGTTTTTGATGCCGGTAATGTCTTTTTCCCGTTGCTCGATGTCGGCCAAGTACCCCTTAGCGTTTGTGTGGATGTCCTTGAGCTCGTCTAGATCAGCGTTATAGCCCTTTTTGATGACGCCGCCGTCTTTTAAAGAAACCGGCGGGTCCTCCACAATGGCGCTGTCGATAAGGCTTTGGATATCCGAGAGTGTATCCAACTGAGTGTCCAAATCCCGTAAAAGCGCCGACGAAAAGGTCCTGGTCAGTTCCTTTACCTGGGGGAGATGGGATGCGGTAAAACTAAGCGCCTGCATCTCCCGGGGATTGACGGTGCCGTACACCACCTTGGTCATCAGCCGCTGCAAATCATAAACACCGCTCAAGGCCTCCGCCAGTTCGATGCGGTCGATGTTTTTCTCAAAGAGTTCCGCCACCGCAGCCTGCCGTCTGGTAATCTGCGGAATGTTCGCGAGAGGTTGTTCTAAATATTTGCGGAGAAGCCGTTTTCCCATGGCGGTCTTGGTCTTGTCCAATACCCAGAGAAGGGTTCCCCGCTTTTCCTGGGTGCGAATGGTCTCGGTGAGTTCCAGATTTCTTCTGGCAGTGAAGTCGATGGACAAAAACTGTTCCTCGTTGTAGGAGGAAATGCCAGTAATCCGGTTAACGCCTTCCTTCTGTGTGCGCTTCAGGTAATTTAAGAGGCTCCCCACCGCGTAAACGGCGAACTCCCGATCCTCCAGCCTCAAATCAGAAAGGCTTGTCTTTTTAAAATGGGACAGGATGGTCTTGACACAGGCGGAAGTCTCGTACTCTTCGTTGTCCACCGGGTCGACGACGCAGTTTAGCTTTGTTTTGAGAAATTCCCCCACGTCCTTGCAGTCAAAAAATGCTTCGTTTACCAGCAGCTCCACCGGCGTGAACTTCGACAGCTCGTTGATAATGCCCCGCTCCACCGACTCGTCCCGGCTTTCGGTAAACAGCACTTCGCCGGTAGAAATATCGGCAAAACAGATGCCAAATCCCGTTTTGTCATAATAGACGCTGGCAATGTAGTTGTTTTCCCCTTCTGGAAGCATGCTTCCTTCGACGATGGTTCCCGGAGTCGTAATGCGGATGACTTCCCGCTTGACAACACCCTTGGCCTCGTAAGGGGACTCCACCTGCTCACAGATGGCCACCTTGTAGCCCTTTTCCACCAGCTTTTTGACATAAACGTCGCAGGCGTGGTGGGGTACACCGCACATGGGTGCCCGCTCCGCAAGCCCGCAGTCCCGGCCGGTGAGAGTCAGTTCCAGTTCCCGAGACGCCGTCAAGGCATCGTCGAAAAACATCTCATAGAAATCGCCCAAACGATAAAAAAGGATATAATCCTTGTGCGCCTCTTTGATTTCCTTATACTGCTGCATCATCGGAGAAAGCTTGCCCACAATGAACGCCCTGCCTTTCAAAAATGTCAATTCCAAAAAGAAGAAAAGAGGGCCGCCAAAATTTTTGGTGACCCTAGTTTTTTAAAGTTTAGTGGCATCCGCCGCAGGAAGAACAGCTGCCGCTGCATCCTGTGGGGATTTCACAGGTTTCAGGGTCCTCGCCGTTGACGCACATCGTGAGGATGGCGTTCACTTGCTGCATGATTTCATCCATTTCCTGCTTGGCGATATTGTATTCCATCATGTTCTTGTTGCCCATGACTTCGGTGTAAATGTTCTGCAGTTCTTCGTTGAGAACTTTCAGCTTCTCATCATCCCGCTCGGTTTTCTGCATCTCGTTGTTCATGTCCAGTCTTTTCAGGTTGAACTTGCCAATGCCGTCCTGCAATGCGGAGTCGTTATCGCAGGCAGTCTGCGCTTCCCGCAGTCTTTTGTATTCAGCGCTCGCCTGAATCTCTTTGCCCATGTCTCTTGCCATTTCAATCAATTTCATCGTGTTTTATCCAGCCTTTCTATTCTAAAACGCATGGCGTTTTGATTACTCGTTTACGAGCTTTCCCCGGACAGAACGGTTGCTGGCGGAAGTAATCTCCACCAAAGCAAACTCCCCTACCAGAGAAGGCTCCCCTTCAAAGTCGATGATGATGTTGTTTTCGGTCCTTCCAGCCAGCAGATGGTCGTCGTGATCGCCCGTCCGTTCAACAAGTACCCGATAGGTCCTGCCGACACAGTCCTTATACAGCTCGTCGGTAATTTTCCGCTGGACGTCCAAAAGTTTCTGAAACCACCTGGACTTTTCCGACGCGGGAACCGGGTCTTCCATCAAAGCAGCCTTGGTTCCCACCCGTTTGGAGTAAATAAAGGTAAAAAGCGACGCATACCGCACCCTTTTCACAAGCTTTACCGTCTCCAAAAAATCCTCATAGGTTTCTCCGGGAAAGCCCACGATGATATCCGATGTAAACATCACGTCCGGAATCTTCTTCCGGGCGTAATCGATGAGGGAAAAGTATTCCTCCGTCGTGTAATGCCGGTTCATCTCATTTAGAATCCGGTCGCTTCCCGACTGTACCGGCAGATGGATGTGGTTGCAGATTTTATCGCACTCCGCCACCGCATCGATCAGCTCCTTTATACAATCCTTTGGATGGGAGGTCATAAATCGGATGCGGAAGTCCCCCGGGATGTCATTGACGGCCCGAAGCAGCTCTGGAAAACTCAAATCGTCCTCCAGATCCTTTCCATAGGAGTTGACGTTCTGCCCCAAAAGCATGATTTCCTTGTACCCCGCCGCCACGATCTCTCTCGCTTCTTGGAGCACATCTTTGGAGCTTCTCGACCGTTCCCGCCCTCGCACCAGCGGCACCACACAGTAGGTGCAGAAATTGTTGCAGCCGTACATGATGGGTAGGCTTGCCTGTATTTTGCCCAGCCGCCGAACCGGTATTCCCTCAGCAATAACGCCGTCGGAATTTTCAATGTCGAAAATCCGCTTGTGCTGGGTCAAAGCCCCGTAAAAAATTTCCGGAAATCGATAAAGGGCGTGAGTGCCGAATACAAAGTCCACCTGCGGATAGCTTTTTTTGATTTTGGCGGAAATATGCTCCTGCTGCGCCATGCAGCCGCAAAGCCCTACCAGAAGATTTTCATTCCGTGCCTTGCAGTGGGAAAGTTCCCCCACAAATCCGAACACCTTTTTCTCGGCGTTTTCCCGGACAGCACAGGTATTATAAAGGATCACGTCAGCAGCGTTTACGTCATCTGTAAACCCAAAGCCCATCTCTGCCAGCATACCCATAATTTTCTCGCCGTCGTTAACGTTCTGCTGGCAGCCGTAGCTGCGCACAAGCGCCAAAGGAGACCGATGGTCGCCATACCGTGCAAGCACCATATCCCCGCATTTTTTCGTAAATTCAGTTTGGCGGGAATATTCTTCCTGAGACAGTACCGCCCGTTTTTTCTCCGACAAATCCAGAAACCTCCGCAGACCCCAAATAACTAGGAACAATTTTTCTCAATACTCTAAAATAGTATCACTTTATGGCGAAAAAGGCAAGAAAAAATTTGTGAATACATTCAAAAGAAAGTACAGGTTGACTATTTTTGCAAATATAATGATCTCTTAGGCAAACAAATATTAAAATCATTTTAATGGCATCGCTTAAAAAAAAGCAGACGCATTTTGCTCCGGTTTCAAAGATAGAAAAGCCGCCTATTAAAGGCGGCTTTTCTATCGAATGGATTTGACTGCCACATTTGGAATCTGCTCTTCCACTTGTTTCGGGGTGACGATGTCGGTGCCATCCAGCATCACCGAAGCACTACCAGCGGCCACTGCGTAAGTAATCGCCTCCTGAGGAGAATTCCCTTGTTGCAAACTGTGGATGAACCCAGCCAGCGTCGTATCCCCAGCGCCGATGGTGGATTTCACGTTGACAGAGAGTGTGCTAAGCCGGTAGCCGCAATCTTTTCCGGTGTAAATGAGGCCCTTTGAACCCAAGCTCACCAGGACATGGTCCACATAGGAAGACAATGTCCTGGAAAGTTTGATAATCGACTGCTCGGTCCTCAGATCGCTTCCGCACATCTGCCGGAATTCCACCAGATTGGGTTTAATGATAAGGGGACGCATTTCTTCGATGTCCTGCATTCTAAAAACCGCGGTATCCAGCGCCAAAGAAACACCCTCCCGGCGGAAGGATAAAATGTAAGATTTATACGCTTCCGGCGTGATATTGGGCGGCAGGCTCCCGGCGAAGACCAGAAGTACGCTGCCACAGCCGTCCATCTCTGCCTCGATGCGGGTTTTCAACCGTTTCATGGCGTCCGGCGGCACTGGGCAACCGGCCCGATTGATTTTGAGGACACGGCCGTCCGGTATAATCAGCGTCAGGTTCTCGCGGATGTAGCCGGGAATCGTCAAAAAATCAAAGCACACCCCATCCTTTTGGAGCAACGAAGTGAACAGCTTCGAGTTATCGTCGCCGCAGATGCCCAGGGAAACCGACGGCGTTTGTAAAGATGCCAGCACCCTTGACACATTGATGGACTTTCCAGCAGCGTAAATTTCTTCCCGGATTGTCTTATTGGGCTCTGAAAAGTCCATGGTTTCGGTCCAAAGTGTTACATCCAGTGCCGGATTGACGGAAATGGTAATAATTTTGTCAAACATACAAACGCCCTCCTGACAAAAATAAATCGGAAAAGTGCCAAGCTGATTCGTATTTTTTCTCTATCTGTCAAAAATACAAATCACTTCACCTGAATATTTTATTCTCCCTTATTTTCCCCAGCATCCGGTTCAACATGTGAAGTATTTTGCTCTCTCAACAGCTTTTCCAGCTTGTCGATCCGGTACCGCATCTGGCAAAGCTCCTGAGAAACCGGGTCGGGAATGTGAATCTGGTCTAAGTCCTCGCAAATTCGCACGCCGTTTTGCTTGACGACTCGTGCAGGGACGCCGACAGCGGTGGAATTGGGTGGAATTTCCTCCAGCACCACTGCATTGGCGGCAATTTTGGAGTTATCTCCCACCTTAAAAGGCCCCAAAATCTTCGCACCGGTACCCACCAGCACATTTTTTCCCAAAGTGGGATGCCGTTTTCCTTTTTCTTTACCGGTACCGCCCAAGGTCGCCCCTTGGTAGATGGTACAGCCGTCGCCGATTTCCGTAGTCTCGCCGATGACGACACCGCTGCCGTGGTCGATAAAAACTCCTTTGCCGATTTTAGCCCCCGGATGGATCTCGATCCCGGTCAGAAAACGGGCGAACTGGGAAAGAAAACGCGCAAGAAAAAACCACTTATGCCGGTATAAAAAATGCGCGGGACGATGAAGCATAATAGCGTGCAGCCCCGAATAGAGCAATACGATTTCAAATGAGTTTCGGGATGCCGGGTCGCGTTCTTTGATTGCCCGGATATCCGCTCGGACTCGGTCTAGCATAAAAACCACCTTTATAAAAAACTGTGTAGGTTGTAACACCACAGTTTGGAATGTCGTTGTTGTAATCTTATTTAACTACGTTTTCCATTTCTTGTCAACTTTTGAAAATACCGCCGGAATATAACGAGTAAGGCAGGGGGCAACGCTTACGCCCTCTGCCTTGTTACCATCATATGCAGGGAAAAAAGATTGGCTCTATGAGAATGTTATCTATTTGTCGGAACTGAACTGAGCCCGGTTTTTCCAGAGGTATTCGCCGCCGGACAAAAGGGTGATGGCCGCCGCCACCCAAACTAAAATGTTGCTGATAAGTGCAATATCTACTGTAAAGGAGGAAACTTCGCAAATAGCCGACAGACAGAGCACCACCACGATAGCTGCCATGGTCATGGCCGTCTTGAGCTTTCCAAGCTTGCTGGCCGCGATAACCGTCCCGTTGTCCGACGCCACCAGCCGCAGAGAGGTGACAAGAAACTCTCGGGCCATCATGATAATGACGGCGACGGAGCTTGCAAACCCCAGGTCGATAAAAGCAATCAGCGCGGAAAAAACTAGGATTTTGTCAGCTAACGGGTCGAGAAATTTCCCAAAGTTTGTGATGAGCTGATGCTTTCGGGCCAAATGTCCGTCCAGCGCATCAGTGCCCGAGGCCACGGCGAAAACGATGAGCGCCCAAAGATAGTGCCACGGAATAAAATCTCCCAGCAGGAAAAGTAAAAATACCGGAGCGAGGATCATTCTGACGATAGTCAGCTTGTTGGGTGTGTTCAAAACGGTTCACATTCCTTTCCGAATGGGTGGTGTGGCTCTAATCCTCCACGACAGAGCCGATCAAATCTAAATCCAAGGTATCCTCCAGGGCGACTTTTACAAAGTCACCGACAGACAATTTTTTCTCCGAAGTAAAGAAGATCTTCCCGTCGATGTCGGGTGCATCAGCCTCGCTGCGGCCAAAATAGCACTCTCCAAACCGGTCGAAGCCCTCGGTGACTACCGTCACCGTTTGGCCCACCTTTTTCTCGTTTTGCTGGGCCATGATGTTCATCTGTTCTTCGGTGACAATTTCTGCCCGGTGAATTTTCAGCTGTTCATCCAGCTGACCTTCCATCTCAGCGGCAGGGGTTCCCTCTTCCGGCGAATAGGCAAAGCATCCCAGCCGGTCGAACCGCATATCCTTGACAAACTGACAGAGCTCCTCAAATTGCTCCTCCGTCTCGCCGGGGAAACCGGCAATCAGTGTCGTGCGGACGGTGATACCCGGCACTTTTTCCCGCACCTTGCTGATAAGCGCCTCGATGGTCTCCCGGGCGCCGGGACGATTCATATCCCGCAGAATCTGTTTGTTACAGTGCTGGAGGGGAATGTCGATATATTTTGCGATTCTCGGCTCCGACGCCATCACTTCCAAGAGCTCGTCGGTAATCCGCTCAGGATAAGCGTACAGCACACGAATCCACCGAAAGCCGTCGATTTGTGCCAATTTTTGTAGTAATTCTGCAAGTTTATACTCACTGTATAAATCCTGCCCGTATCTCGTGGTGTCCTGGGCGACGACGATCAGCTCTTTGACACCGCGAGCCGCTAAGCTCTCCGCCTCTTTGACGATACTTTCCATAGGGCGGCTGCGGAATCTTCCGCGGATAGAGGGAATGGCGCAGTAGGAGCAGCAGTTGTCGCAGCCCTCGGCAATCTTCAGGTAGGCGTAAAAGGGCAAGGTGGTCAGCACCCGGTCCCCCTCCAGTGGCAAATCGGATTTTTCCCCGTAAAGGTACACCTTTTCGCCCCGCATGACGCCTTTGATGGCATCGACGATCTTATCGTTGCTGCCGATGCCGATAATGGCATCCACTTCGGGCATCTCCTTGGCGATTTCGTCCCGATAGCGCTCCGCCAAACAGCCTGTGACGATAATCTTCTTAATGGTTCCCTCTTTTTTCAGGGTGATAAACTCGAGAATATTTTCGATGGCTTCCTGCTTGGCGCTTTCGATAAAGCCGCAGGTATTGATAATGACCACGTCACAGTTTCCGGAATCTGGTTCCAGAACATACCCGTCGTTTTTGATTTTGCTCAGCAAAAGCTCGGCATCCACCTGATTTTTGGGACATCCCAGTGAGACCATCCCCACCTTGATTGGCATAGTATTCCTCCATCTATATCTATTGCGATTTCTTTCTTGTTATGCGGCTATTCTTCTTTTAAGGCAGCTGCCGCCTCGTCCACAGCCCGAACCACGTCGCCGTAATCGTGTCCTAAGCGCATCAGGGCGGCGATGACTTTATTCCGGCCCTTTTCATCTCCCAGGTAGCGGAGGTATTTCCGTTCTATCAGCTCTTGCAGCATATTTTCGTCCGGTTCCACCAAAGAGATTGCCTCGATAGCAGTTTCCCGATCAATGCCCTTAAGCACCATTTCCTGCAAAGCCCGGCGCTCTCCCCGCTTTTTGACGAGAATCAGGTGTCGGGCGAGCTTTTCGGCGTATTTCCGGTCATCGAGAAAGCCCAGTTCTTCCATTTTGTCGGCGATTTCCTCGGCCAGTTCCCGGTCGAGGTTTTTGGAGAGTTTGTCCACCAATTCCTTCCGGCAGTGATCCCGGTATCCCAACAGGTAAAGGGCCCGCTCTTTGCCCCGACGGTAATCGGCGGCCCACTGAACTTCCGCTTGTAACCCTTCAGTGACCTCCATCCCCTTTTTCAGGTGAAAATCAGCGACAATTTCCACGTCGAGGATGGTCCAGTATTCCCCGTCTACCTCAATTTGGTAGCGGGTACCCTGCTTTTTAAAAATATCGGTGATGACCATTATTCAAAGTCTTCGAGATCGGCTTCCACGTCCAAAACGATGTCAGTGAGGGCGTCGGAGCTGCCGGAGGCCGGAGCTTTAGGTGCCGCGTCCACCGCCACATCGGTTCCCTTGCGGATTTCAATGTTTCCGCCCTTAGCTCCTTTAGACGGAGCAAAAACCAGCTTGTCCATGTTGTCCCGGATAATCTGCTCCACCTCGGCGGAAATTTCCGGGTGTTCCTTCAAAAACTGCCGAACTTTTTCCTTGCCCTGGCCGATCCGCTCGCCTTTATAGCTGTACCAGGAGCCGGACTTGACGATAACGCCCAGCGCCGTTCCAATGTCGATGATTTCGCCCTCGTAAGAGGTGCCTTCGCCGTACAGCAAATCAAAGGTACACTCTTTGAAGGGAGGAGCCACCTTGTTTTTTACGACCTTGCACTTGGTCACGTTTCCAATGATCTCGTTGCCGTCCTTGATGGCCTCGCCCTTGCGGACGTCGATGCGGACAGTAGCGAAATATTTGAGCGCTCGTCCGCCGGTAGTCGTTTCGGGATTTCCGAACATAACGCCGATTTTTTCACGAATCTGATTGATAAAGATGGCGACGCAGTTGGATTTACCAATGATACCGGTCAGCTTTCTCATAGCCTGGGACATGAGCCTAGCCTGGAGGCCCATGTGGCTCTCGCCCATCTCGCCTTCGATTTCCGCTTTGGTGACCATAGCGGCAACCGAGTCGATGACAACGATATCGATAGCTCCAGAGCGCACCAGCGCCTCGGTGATTTCCAGCGCCTGTTCGCCGGTGTCCGGCTGGGAAACCAACAGTCCGTCGATATCCACGCCCAGCGCACCAGCGTAAACCGGATCAAGGGCGTGCTCCACGTCGATAAACGCAGCGGTTCCGCCGGCTTTCTGAGCCTGTGCCACCATCTGAAGAGCAACGGTTGTTTTACCAGAAGACTCCGGCCCGTAAATTTCGACGATTCTTCCCTTCGGCACGCCGCCTACGCCCAGGGCAATGTCGAGCCCCAGAGAACCTGTTGGAATCACATCTACGTTGAGGGTCGTCGTCTGTCCCAATTTCATGATAGAACCCGCGCCGTAAGCCTTTTCGATCTGGTCGATGGCCGTCTGTAAAGCCCTCATCTTTGCAGACTGTTTTTCGTCTGCCGCCTTGTTGTCTACCGCTGGTTTCGCTTTCGCCATGTCGTTACCATTCCT
The DNA here is from genome assembly GCA_902493155.1 of uncultured Eubacteriales bacterium. Classification (GTDB taxonomy): domain Bacteria; phylum Bacillota; class Clostridia; order Oscillospirales; family Ruminococcaceae; genus Fumia. The sequence goes on along the minus strand of CABUOE010000006.1, from coordinate 18,856 downwards.
TTCAAACGGCGTTTAGGCCGTAATCTTCACACAAAATCAGAGTTTTTTCCCCGTGATGCATCTTATTATACCATTGTAGTCCCTTGTTTGGCAAATGGATTTTAAAGACGCAGCCGCCAGCATATCCGACACCGCATCCTGCTGCCCTTCCCCGATTTCATAGGCCAGCATCCCGCCGGGACGGAGCTTTGGAGCATAAATTTTCGTCAATTCCCGGTAAAAATAGAGCCCGTCGTCCTCGCCGTACAATGCTTCCGCCGGTTCAAACCGCACTTCTGTCTGGAGTTCCTCCATATCCCGTCCCGTCAGATAGGGCGGGTTTGATACGATAAGGTCAAATGGCCCTTCCGCCGTGTCCGGCGACAGAGCATCTCCCAGCGCGCATTTCACGTTTGCTCCAAGCCGCTCGTTGTTCTTTGTGAGGTAAGAGAATGCCGCAGAGAACTTCTCCGCCACCGTCACCTGGGCATCTTTTCGCTCCAGCGCGATGGTAAGGCCGATGCATCCGCTTCCGCTGCACAAATCAAGTACCTTAGGAGCGGAAAGCGGCTTCAAAAAACGGAGCGTTTCCTCCACCAGCACCTCGGTGTCGGCCCGGGGGATCAAAACTCCCTCCCCAATGAGAAACGGCCGGCCGAAAAATTCCCATTCCCCCAACAGATATTGGAGAGGATAATGCTCACACCGCCGGGAAACAATTTGCCGCACCTGCTCTAGCTGTTCGGGAGAAGCCGACCTCTTTCCGCCAGCCAAAATCTCACTGTAGCTGGCGCCAAAAATCTGCCGCAGGATCTGCTGCGCCTCAAAATCCGGCGTCTCTACATAATCACTCAGCGTATTCTTGATTTCGACATATACCTTTTGTAAATCGATTATTTCCCGATTTACCATTTATCTTCGCCCTCAACTTCCGGCAAAACCGGCTTCATGGAAGCGATAGCCACTTCGATCTGGTCGTCGTCCGGCTCGTTGGTAGTGATCCGCTGGATCTGCAAGCCGGGGAAGGAGATGATTCTCGTAAAGAGGTTGTCGTACCGTCCCGCCAACCGGATGAGCTCGTAAGCGATGCCCACCACCACCGGCAGCAAAGCAATTTTCAGTACCGTGCGGACAAATGGATTGCTCCATGTGACCACCGAAAAAATCAGGATACTGAGTATCAGCACAATGACGAGAAAGCTGGTGCCGCAACGAGGATGGAACCGTCTTTGTTTCCGGACATTCTCTACCGTCAGTTCTTCTCCCGCCTCGTAGCAGAAAATCGTCTTATGCTCCGCTCCATGGTACTGGAACAGCCGCTTCATATCGGGAATCTGAGCACAGAGGGCCAAATAGGCCACAAAAATGACGATTTTAATGAGCCCTTCCACAAGGGACAGTCCCCACCGGGGGACAAAATCCCGCATCAGACCTACCAGCCAGGCTGGCAGGAACATAAACAGCCCGATGGCGATGCCAAAGCCCAAAATGGAACTGATAACCATGACGACTTTCATTAAGCTCTCGCCGCACTTTTCGTCCAGCCATTTCTCAAACTTGCTCTGAGGCTCTTCATCCTCGATGCCCTCGGTGGAAATCTCCGCCGATTTCATCAGACATTTGTACCCGTCTACCAGACTGGCGATAAAGGTAAAGATGCCGCGGATAAAAGGGACTTTTGAAATTTTGCTGGGAGTTTTATTGTCCCATTCCTCTAGATGGATGGTTTTGTCCGGCTTACGGACCGCCATGGCGGATTTGCGCACGCCGCGCATCATCACGCCTTCCAGCACCGCCTGTCCGCCGATGGATGTTTTAAAATTCTTGCTCATTGGTTTGATGATCCTTTCTATCAATCAGGGATAAATCCTTACCCTTCGAGTTCTTCTTCGGGATTGTGGATGGGAATGGTGATAATAACGGTGGTTCCCACGTTCAGGGTGCTTTCGATGTCGATGGAGCCGTGATGCATGGATATGATCTCGTTGGCCACCGCCAACCCGATGCCGGAGCCCCGGCGGGTGTGGTTTGCCTTAAAAAATTTGGTTTTGATCATGGGAAGGTCTTCCGGACTGATGCCGCAGCCGGAATCCGCCACTGTAATCATAATATTTTCATCCCGGGCAAAGGCGTCGATCTTCACCCGTCCCCCTGGATCGGAATATTTAATAGCGTTGTCGATGACATTGATGAACACCTGCCGCAGCCTGTTTTTGTCGCCATAAATTACCGGTAGCATCTCCGGCTCCTCGTAGATAATTTCGATGCTGTCCCGCTTGGCCTTTTCGGCGTACATGAGCACCGCTTCTCCCAACTCGGCCAGCAGGTCCATCTTCTGGAACACCAAGCTGAACCGGCCGTTTTGGATACGGGAGAAGTCGAGAAGTTCCTCCACCATGCCGGAAAGCCGTTCCGTCTCGGCACTAATGACTCGCATGCCCTTTTTCATAGTGGCAAGATCGTAATTCTCGGTATCGATGAGTGTCTCGGCCCACCCCTTAATGGCGGTTAGGGGCGTTCGCAGCTCATGGGACACTGAGGAAATAAACTCATTTTTCATCTTTTCGCTGTTTTCCAGTTCGTCCGCCATAAAGTTAATGGTCTCGCACAGCTCGCCCACTTCGTCGTTGGATACCTTTTCGATACGGCTTTTAAAATCTCCCCCGGCAATCTGCCGGGCAGCGGTTCCGATATCCCGCACCGGCCGGACGATGCTTTTGACAAATAAAAGTCCAGATATGAGCACCAAAGCCAACACCGCCGCCGCCACAATGCTGATTCCCGCAATGAGCTGAAAAATCACAGCGTCCACATTTTCTAAAGACACCACAAACCGCATGGCAGAAATCTCGCTGTTGACTATACTGACTGTCTGGGTGACCGCCATGATTTTCTGGCCGTTGCTCAGCTTGCCCACGTAGTAGCCGGTGCCGTCTGGAGTGCTGAGGGCCTCGTTGTAATCGGGCATCCTGTCTTTCTTCTGATAGGAAAAACCGCTGGAAGTGATGGACACGTTGCCGTAGGGATCAATGGCCATCAGCTCGACAAAATCTTTGTCCGGAAACGACTCCACGTACTCCCGCATCGAGGTGTAAAAGCTGCTGTTGGAGGCGTTTTCAGAGTATTGGAGCATGGTGCTGGAAACCGAATTCGCCCGATATTTTAACGACTGCCGCACCGAAGAATAATAAAAATTGTGAATGACAAAACCACTGCCGGTTACAATGGCCAGCAGGATGACAAAAATGACGGCAAAGCTGTTGATAAACCAACGCTGGGCGATGCTTTTTAAAGCCACCGAACGCACTCCTTCTTTATTGCAGTTGATTTGACACGAAAAACTCCGTCAGGCTCCCGACGGAGTTTGGGCAGTAGCAAGCGACAGCGCCTGCCAGCCGATATTTTGATATACAAACACTCAGCCCATAACAAAAAATAGCGGATAGCGTACTTTCTGTAATCGAGTAGGATCGCTATTTTTTATTACAAGAGGAAAATCGAAGATTTTCTTCCTTGGCCGTAACAAAAAATAGCAGACAGCGTACTTTCTGTAATCGAGCAGGATCGCTATTTTTTATTACAAGAGGAAAATCGAAGATTTTCTTCCTTGGCCGTAACAAAAAATAGCAGACAGCGTACTTTCTGTAATCGAGCAGGATCGCTATTTTTTATTTTGCGTCAGGGTCTCCCCACTTGTAGCCGTAGCCCCAGACCGTCTGGATATAGACCGGTTCGGAAGGTTCGTCCTCGATTTTGATGCGCAGACGGCGGATGTTCACGTCGACGATTTTTACGTCGCTGTAATAGTTCTCGCCCCAAATTTCGGTGAGAATCTTGTTCCGGTCAAGGGCGACTCCCTTGTTTTTGAGAAGGAGTTCCATGATCTGATATTCCACCTGAGTCACGTCCACCGGCCTTCCGTTTTTGGTCAGGGTCCGGCTTTTCTGATTGAGGACAAAGGGCCCGCTGGTAATCACGGCAGATTCTTTCACACCGCCGGATGCCATACAGACACGGCGGTAAACAGCATCCACCCGGGCCACGACCTCGGACGGGCTGAAAGGTTTGGTCACATAGTCGTCCGCCCCCAGCATCAGGCCGCCCACCTTATCCATCTCCTGCGTTTTGGCCGACAGAAAAATAATGCCCAGGGTATTTGATTTCTCTCTAAGCTTTTTGCAGACGGTAAACCCATCGATGCCGGGCATGGTGATATCCAAAAGCGCGATATCGAAGTCGCCGTTCTGCTCGTCGTACACTTTGAGCGCGTCTTCGCCGCAACTTACGTCCACAACGGTATATCCTGCTCTTTGCAGGTTTATCACTACAAAGTCGCGGATGACATCCTCGTCTTCGCAGACTAAAATTCGTTTCATCGGAAATCTCCCTTCTTCTGGTTTTACGGCTCAAATAATCTTGCTGAAATACTCTTTGACCTGAGCGATAGAAATTTTCAGCGAGGAATCCGAGTCGGAAATTTTTGCAAGGTAGACGATCTGTCCGCGGGTGTCGATCAATTCGTAATCAGACGACACCTTTTCACTCACCCACTCGCTTCGGGTCGTGACCTTTAGGTAGAGGAGCGCGCTGGACAAAGGATCCTGTCCCATATGGTACTCGTAAAATAGAATTTCGTTTTCCTGGGTGGTTTTCTGGGCGCTGACTTTGCCGATCCAGTTTTCCGGGAACGTCAGCATATACCCCAGCGAAGAATTGACAAACGAGGACTGGATCCGTTCGTATTTGCCGTCGGCAAAGTGGTACCAGTCGGTCAGATACAAAGGGCTTGTGCTGCTTTCTTCGTATCCCGGAAGCGGGCGGATGCCAGGCACCTCGATGACGCCGTCATTGCTCAAATCGTAACAGTTGGCCAAGGGGACCCGATCCACCGGATATTTCTTCGGCACCTGGCCATCGTAAGTCCAGTTAATCAGCTCGCCTTTGTCCCTATCAAAGGACAAAATCTCGGTAGTCATCAACTCGCTGCCCTTATAGCCGTCTAGGTAAACCGCTTCCTCTCCTTGGACCATATAACCTTTGAGAATATTGGTGTAACGGGTGATTTCCGGATTGACCATAGCCGCCCCGGCAACGATAAACCGTCCATTTTCATAGCTGTAGAGCTTTGCCCAGGTTTTGACCTCGGATTCGGGGTTTTCCACCAAAAAGATGTCGTCTTTTCCGTCCCCGTCCAGATCATAAACCCCTTTGGCCTGATAGTTTTGAGAGAACACCGTATTGAGCACCTTTCCGTCAAACTGCATCACCCTGAGCAGGTGACTGCCATCGCCGACGAAGTTAAGGCCAATTGCCAAAAGTGGAATACCCGTCCCCACATTCAGGATGGATACATCTTCGATCTGGGTGCCGTCCAGCACCAAATCGTACATGGACTCCCATTCCCCGTCCAGCTTGTCAAGCACCTTCATACGAATGGGCGCCGCAGCGGAAGAAGCTGTGGCTGGCTGAAAAAACACCACCGCTTCCTCTCCAGGCTCATCGTCTAAATTCGTCAGGAGAATGGCTGAGCGGTTCTCCCCCCTCTGGGGGTATACCAGCTTGATACTATCTCCCTGGGTGTCCTTTTTCAGGGCGAGCCAGATGTCGTTTTGTTCATCGGAAAGCCGCGGCGGCCTCAGAAGGCCGTCGACATTTCCCCCTGCATAGGTGCAGCTGCTGAAGACAAGTGCCGCTGCAAGGATGCCATTTAACCATCTTTTTTTCACGGATTCACTCCCAGTTAGGTTCAGCTTAAAATTTATCTTTCACTGATGGGCAGGTATTTTTTGTTTTTCACAATGGATTTATAGGCGGGTCGGATGATTCTCGAACAGGTCATAAATTCCTCGATGCGGTGGGCGCACCAGCCGCTCATACGGGAAACTGCAAACAGAGGGGTATACAGCTCCACCGGAATTTTGAGCATCCGATAAACAAAGCCGGAATAGAAGTCACGTTGGCGGAAACCACTTTTCCGTCGCCTTTTTTCTCCAAAAACACCTCGGGGGCCAGCCGCTCGACACTCTTTAAAAGCTCGAACTCATCCAGCATCCCCTCTTTTTCCGCCAGCTTCTGGGCGCTGTCCCGCAAAATAACAGCGCGGGGGTCGGAAAGGGTGTAGACCGCGTGGCCCATGCCGTAGATAAGGCCGGTGCCGTCGCCTTTTTTCTTATCCATAATCTGGCGAAGGAAATCCTTGATTTCATCATCGCTCTCCCAGTGTTTGACGCCCCGTTTGATTTCCTCAAACATCTGGACGACCTTGATGTTCGCTCCGCCGTGACGGAAGCCTTTCAGCGCTCCAATCGCTCCGGAATAAGCGGAGTAGGCGTCGGTTCCGGAAGAAGTGAGCGCCCGGCAAATAAAGGTGGAGTTGTTGCCGCCGCCGTGCTCCGCGTGGAGCATGAGACAGGTGTCTAAAAGCAATGCCTCTTCCTTTGTATACTCTCTGGTGGGACGAAGGGTAGATAAAATGCTCTCTGCCATGCTCTCTTCCGGACGGAGCGGATGGTAGTATGTAGAAGCGTTGTCATAATGACCGATTTTCGCCTGATAGGAGTTGACCATGATGACCGGCATCCGGGCGATGGTGTAGAGGGCTTTTTTGAGCTCCCCTTCCAGAGTGTTTTCATCTGCAAAATCATCATAAGAGTATAGGGCAAGAATACTCCGGCCCATTTTATTCATAATGTCTTTCGACGGGGCCTTGATGACCATGTCCTGGATAAAATCGGTGGGCAGAGCCCGGGCCTGGGACAGGACCATCTTGAAAAACTCCAGCTGTTTTTTGTCGGGAAGGCTGCCAAACAGCAACAGATATGCCACTTCCTCATATCCAAAGCGCTGCTCTTCGTTGCAGGCGTGAACCAAATCTCGAATATTGACGCCGCGGAAAGTCAGTTCGCCGTCCACCGGCTGCTTCTCCCCTTCGTTGATGACATAGCCGTGTACGTTACAAATCTGGGTCAGTCCCGCTAAAACGCCGGTGCCGTCGCTGTTGCGCAGGCCTCTTTTGACGTCGTACTTTTCGTTCAGCGCAGGGTCGATATAGTTATATTTCTTAAACTCCTCGAATAATGTGTTGAGAGATTCCTTTTTGACGAATCCGCCTGCCATACCTGCATCACCTTTCTCTGTTTCAAATTTTCGCATCGCCCTCTCAGCTGCAGCCGATTTTCCATTTTGCTGCAAAATAAAGGATCCTATTTTTTATCATATGACGGTGCGATGCACTTTCTTCCATGACTGTATAGATAATTTTATTGTATATCTTCGCAGCTTTAAAGTCAATACAAACGCTCAGGGATTCACAAACTATTAAAAGACCTAACTGTCGAAAAGGAGGGCTTTTTATGAAGCGCAAACTATGGAAGGGACTTATCTTCTGCGGGGCGTTCATCCTGCTTCCCGCCGCCTCGCTGATGCAGCAGCCGGTTTATAGCGAAGCTTTTTTTGACCCGGGTTCTGCCCCTGCTTTTTCTTTTCGTTTTGAAGGGACAAACTCTTTTTCTTTCAGCGAGCCGTCCTCCGAAAGCGGTACTTCCTTCGTCCATCCCACCGATTCCGTCCAGCAGGACGCCCCAAAAACGCCGGAAACCTCCCCCTCTTCCCTATCCTTACCCTCTGTCTATAAGGTTTTGGACAAAGACAGCGGCAAGGTGATGGAACTGACGCCCACAGAATACATCACCGGCGTGGTCGCGGCGGAAATGCCCGCCTCCTTTGAACCGGAAGCCCTCAAAGCCCAGGCAGTGGCCGCACACAGCTATGCCTTGCGGCAAATCGGCCTCCAACTCAAAAATCCGAACGAAAGCCTCAAGGGAGCCTATCTTTCCACCGATCCCGCCCATTTTCAGGCTTATCTCTCAGAAAAACAACGTGAAAAGCGCTTTGGCGCCAATTTCGATACCCAGGAAAAGAAAATCTCCGAAGCGGTAAACGCTGTCATCCACGAAATCCTCGTTTACGAGGAAGAACCTATTGCAGCGGCCTTCCACTCCATCTCATCCGGCAAAACCGAATCTGCCCAGACTGTCTGGGGCCAGGAAATCCCCTATCTTGTTGCTGTAGACAGCTCTATTGACCGGAGTAACGACAAATGCAAAACCATCTCCAGCTTTACCGAAAAAGAAGCCTGCTCCATTCTGGAAGCCAATTGCAAAAAAGCCGACCTTTCAGGTAATATCGACGGCTGGATTCAAATTGGTTCCCGGTCCGACTCCGGAACCGTGCTGGACGCGACGGTGGGCGGCGTCAAAACGAGCGGTCGGGACATCCGCACCTGGTTTGACCTTCCATCCGCCAATTTTAGCGTCGAAACAAGCGGCGACAGTCTCTCCTTCACCACCTACGGCTACGGCCACGGGGTCGGCATGAGCCAATACGGGGCAAACGATATGGCCAAGGAAGGCAAAACCTACCAGGAAATCCTAGCCCATTACTACCCCGGTACCCAACTGAAAATTTTGTCAGATGCCTCTTAAAATTCAAAGTTCCTTTAAATATTCCCGATGATTTTTAGTTGTAATTCCTAGTGAAATAATGTATAATCGACTTCAATAAATCGTTTGAATTTTGAGGAGGACACTGTGCAGAGGATTCTGGGATATATGAGAAAGGCCATCCAGGAATTTGACCTGATCCAAGATGGCGACAAAATCGCGGTTGGGGTTTCCGGCGGCAAGGACTCCATGGTGCTGCTCCAGGGGCTTTATCTCCTAAAACGCTTTATCGGCATCGAATACGACCTCACAGCCATCACCTTGGATCCCAAGTTTAACGGCGTTCCCGGGAACTACGAACCAGTCCGGGAAATGTGTGAGAAAATGGGCATTCCCTATTACCTCAAGCCCACCGATATCGGGCAAATCGTCTTCGACGTCCGCAAGGAACCGAACCCCTGCAGCCTCTGTGCCCGGATGCGCCGCGGCGCCCTCCACGACGCGGCAATCGAAATGGGCTGCAACAAAATCGCCCTGGGACACCACTATGATGATGTAGTGGAAACCTTTATGATGAACCTTTTCAACGAAGGACGCATCGGCTGTTTTTCTCCAAAGTCTTACCTGTCCCGCAAAGATTTGTGGATGATCCGCCCTTTGGTGTTCGCACCGGAAAAGGAGGTCCGCAAAGCAGCGGTGAAATGCGAGCTCCCCATCGTCAAAAGCAAATGCCCCGCCGACGGGCACACCTCCCGTCAGCAGATGAAGGAGTTTCTGCTTCAGCATGAGAAGGACAGCGACAGCTTTAAATACCGGCTCTTCGGCGCCCTGCGGAGAAGCGGCATCGATGGCTGGGGATACACCGGTAAAAGCGCCCGCCAAAAAGTTGACAAATGAGGAAAACTCCGATATGATGAGTGCAGCAAAGCCCATCAGAGAGGAACAAAACCGGAAAGGATGCGATAAAATGGCAGCAAGAAACCGAGATAACCAGCAGACGGCTCAAAAAAACGAGTCCCTGCTCAAAAAGCTCACCAAGATGTCCACAGTGTCTCTGATTCTGGGAGTCCTGACTCTGCTCACCGGCATGGCCTACCTGGTCTACCGCTTTTTCAGCGAGCGGGCTTATCGGGAAAAATGGAAGGATTACGAGGACTGCGGATTGATGTAAAAAAATGGGGCTGTTGCAAAATAGCCTATCCAGAAAATAATGCACAAAGTTGTAGGGGCCAATGCCTACATTGGCCCGCTTTTCAGAAAAAATTTCTCTGAAGGCGGGCCGACGTGGGCGTCGGCCCCTACATTTCTGTTTGCAATTATGAAAATTCCTATCGTAAATTTATTTTGCAACAGCTCCTTTTTGACAGCAACTGAAAAAGCGGGGGCAATCGCTCCCGCTTTTCCTTCTATTATTTTTCTTCCAGATTCTTGATAATCATCTTCGCCGCTTTGTACACGTCGCCGCAGCCCAGGGTAATAATCAAATCGCCCTCCTCGGCGTTTTGGGCCACATAATCAGCGATTTCCTCAAAGGTGGGGAACCACTTACAGCCGGGAATTTTTTCGGCCAGCTGGCTCGCATAAATATCATAGGTATTCTTCTCCCTGGAGCCCATAATTTCCGACAGAACGACTTTGTCCGCAATCTGAAGCACTCGGGCAAAGTCGTCTAAAAGCATGGCCGTGCGGGAGTAGGTAAAAGGCTGATGCACCGCCCATACCCGTTTGAAAGGCAGGGCTTTGGCCGCCTTGAGCGTCGCCTCAATCTCAGTGGGATGGTGGGCGTAATCGTCTGCAATAGTGATGCCGTCTATTTTCGCCAAAACCTCGAACCGCCGGCCCGCACCGTGGAAAGCGTCGAGACCTTTGGCGCAGTCATCCGGTGAAACGCCGGTCGTAATCGCCGCCACACAGGCAGCAATGGCGTTTAAGATGTTATGGTCGCCAGGCACATGAACAGGCATGGTGCCCAGGTTTTCCTCACCATGCATCAGGTCGAACTGCATATCAACTCCGCCCAGATGTTCGATATTGGCGGGATAGTAGTCGTTGATGCTGGAAAATCCGAAGGTGACGATGGGGCGGTTAAGCCCTTTCACCGCCTTTAAGGTATTCCGATCATCGCCGTTGACGATCAAAAACTTGGTGGTCTTTTGAGCAAACTTCCGGAAAGACGCGATAATGTTGTCCAGGGTTTTAAAATAGTCCAGATGATCCTCATCGATGTTTAAAATGATCGAAACATCCGGGTAGAGCTTCAAAAAAGTGTCAACGAACTCACAGGCCTCACAAACCATGTTTTTGCTCTTGCCCACCCGACCATTGCCGCCGATGGAGGGGAGCTTGCCGCCGATGACGCAGGTGGGATCCGCCCCGGCATCCAGCAAAATCTGGGTCAGCATTGAGGTGGTAGTGGTTTTCCCGTGAGTACCGCTGACGCAGATAGTGTTTGGATACATAGCAGTCAGTTCGCCTAAAATTACGCTTCTCTCGGCAACCGGAACGCCGCTTGCCCGTGCCGCGATCAGCTCCGGGTTGTCGTCCATAATGGCCGCCGTATGGATAATCAAATCGGCACCTTCGATATTCTCCGCCTTCTGCCCCATGGTAACGGGAATGCCTAAGTTCCGCACCAATTTCAGGGTATCGGTTTCGTTATTGTCCGAACCAGTGATGTAGTAACCCTCGCTGTGAAGAATCTGCGCAATCGGAAACATACCGGAACCGCCGATGCCGATGAAATGAATATGTTTTTTGTTGTCTAAAAGCATAATCTGCCCTCCGATTCGATCAAGTATTCTCATTGATCTATGTGAAATGTGCGGACTGAAAAATTCAAATCGTTTTTTAACCTCTCCTATTTTAGCCCAAAGATGCTAGTTCAGTCCACTGTCATTATTGCCAAAGATTTCATCTGTATGCAGCCGCAAACGGATATGTTCCGGCAGTTGAAGGTTAGGATCCCGCTCCAGCAAGGCTTTGGCCTCTCCCTGAGCAGTCCTAAAAAGCGCGCTGTCTTCTAACAAATCGGCGATGCCCAGCTGAGGCAGCCCGTGCTGCCGGTCGCCAAAGAAATCCCCGGCTCCGCGGAGTTTTAAATCCTCTTTTGCGATGACAAAGCCGTCGGAAGTCTCCTTCATCACCTGAAGCCGCCTGCGGTTCTCCTCCCCCTCGTTATCGGAAACGAGAATGCAGTAGGACTGGGCGCTTCCCCTTCCCACCCGGCCCCGCAGCTGATGGAGCTGGGACAGACCGAACCGCTCGGCATTTTCGATCATCATGATGGTGGCGTTTGGAACGTCCACTCCCACCTCCACCACAGTGGTGGAGACGAGAAGCTGGATTTCTCCCCCCTTGAAGGCATTCATGATTTGATCCTTTTCATCACTTTTGAGCCGCCCATGGAGCAAAGCCACTTTGTACTCCGGGAAATAGGAGCTCTGAATGATCCGTTCGTATCGAACCGCCGCCATGAGCTCCGATTCGCTGTCCTCGATGAGAGGGCAGACGATATACCCCTGATGCCCTAAATCCAGCTCTTTTTTGATAAATCCCAGCGCCCGTTTCCGCTTGTCGGAATGGACAGCAAAGGTCTCCACCTTCTGCCGACCTTTGGGAAGCTCGTCGAGGACGGAAATATCCAAGTCCCCGTATACGATGAGGGCAAGCGTCCGTGGAATCGGCGTAGCCGACATGACCAGGTGATGGGGACGCTCCCCTTTATTGACAAGCTCCCCCCGCTGCCGGACGCCGAACCGGTGCTGTTCGTCGGTGACGACAAACCCCAGCCGATGAAAAACCGTGTCCTTTTGCACCAAAGCGTGAGTTCCCACGATTACATCATATGAACCGGCGCCAATTTCTGCCCGTAAAACGTCTTTTTGCTTCTTGGAAAGGGAGCCGGTGAGCAGACAGATCTTAAGCCCCAACGGCTCCAGCACCTTTTTCAGCGTCGCCTCATGCTGGGCGGCCAAAATCTCAGTGGGGGCCATAATAGCCGACTGGAAGCCTCCCTGAAACGCCGCAAAGCACCCGGCGGCCGCCACCATGGTCTTGCCAGAGCCCACGTCGCCCTGCAAAAGCCGGTTCATGGGAACCTCTCCCGCCATGTCGGCAAGAATTTCCCCGATGGCACGCTTCTGGGCCCCGGTCAACTCAAAGGGCAGAGAGGCGTAAAAGGGACTCATGTCCGGATCCTGCACCCGCACTTCCGTCCTCCCCTTGTCCCTCCCCTTAAGGAGCAAAAGGGACAAACTGAGCAAGAACAACTCCTCAAACGCCAGCCGGTACCGGGCCTTGTCGTAAGCATCCTTCCCTTCGGGGAAGTGAATCGTCCGCACCGCCTCTCCGAAGGGCATCAGCGAATGACGGGAAACCACTTCAGGGGGTAAAACGTCCTCTAGAAGAGTCCCCCAATGATCCACCGCTTCCTTGACGTTGTTGACCACCATGCCGTTGGACAGCCCCTCGGTCAGATTATAAACGGGTCGCATGACTTCCCCGTCCTCAGCGCGAATAAAAGAGCTGAGCGTCATCTGATAGCTGCCGCCCATGGTGGAAAACTTCCCGTGAAAGAGATAGGTTTCCCCCACCTTCATACCGTAATAGGCGTACTCATTGTTGAAAATGGTGAGCATCACGTTGGAAAGCCCATCGGTGAGCAGCAGTTTGTACAGCACCATGTTTTTTCGGATGGGAGCGGGAGTGAGTTTTCGGAGCACTTTGGCCTCGATGACGACGGATTCCCCGGGAACGCACTCTGCCGCCAGCTTGGGGCTGGTGTAGTCGATGTAGCTCCGCGGATAAAACCGCAGCAGATCCTCCACCGTCTTAACACCCAGCTTTTCATAAAGCTTTTTTCGCTTGTCGCCCACGTTTTTTAAAGCCGTTACCGGATCATTCAGTTGCAGAGCCATCATCACCCCTCCTTTCCATCAGAAAAAGCGGGCGTGAGGTTCCCCCCACGCCCCAATCATCCTTCTGTTTTGATTTTCTACTCCACCGAAACAATGTAATAATACACCGGCTGTCCGCCGTTGATCAAATTGATTTCCACGTTGTCGCTGAGTTTCGAGCGGAGCAGCTCGTAAGCTTCCGCCGCCTGGTCGTCGGAAATATCTGCGCCGTAAAGCACGGTAACGAAACTGCTGTCCTTTCTCACCATAGATTTGGTGAGCTTTACAAGGACCCGATTCAGATCTTTATCCACAAACGCAAGCTTGCCGTTTTCCATGGCCAGCAGCTCCCCGGCCTTGATGTTGTGGCCGTCGAAATCGCTGTCTCTTGCAGCGAAGGTGATCTGTCCGGTCTGGACTTTGTCCAGCGCCTTTGTCATGCTGACCCTGTTTTCGCTGAAGCTCTTATCGGGGTCAAAGGCGAGCATAGCGGAAATTCCCTGGGGGATGGTCCGAGTCTGCAGCACACAGACCCGCCTATCGGCCAGTTTGATGGCCTGCTCCGCCGCCATAATGATGTTTTTGTTGTTAGGCAGGACGAAAACCGTCTCCGCCGGAGTGGCGTGGATGGCCTTTAAAATGTCCTCTGTACTGGGGTTCATAGTCTGTCCGCCGGTGACCACGCTGTTGACGCCCAAATCCTGAAACAGCGCCTGCATCCCGGCGCCGGCCGCCACCGCCACAAAGCCGTAAGGCATCTGAGGATCCACCGGAACATAGGTATCGTCTTCTTCCAGCTGTTCTGCCTCCAAAACCTGCGCAGAATGCTGTTCCTTCATATTTTCGATCTTAAGGTTTGTGAGCATACCGAACTTGAGGGCTTCCTCGATGGCGTTGCCGGGGTGGTTGCTGTGTACGTGAACCTTGATGATGTCTTCGTCGTCCACCACCACAACGCAGTCGCCGATGGACTCCAGATACGCCCGGAGTTTTAAGGGGTTATCCGCATTTTTCTTTTTGTTGACGATATATTCGGTACAGTAAGCGAATTTGATGTCGCCGCTGGCTTCCGCGACAGCGGTGCGTTTCACCTGGGCAGGTTTTGCCGACGCGCCGCCCGCAGGTTTGACCACTTCGCCGCCTTTAAACACCTGGAGCATAGCGGTAAAAATCACCGTAAAGCCTTTGCCGCCCGCGTCGACGACGCCCGCTTTTTTCAGCACCGGCAGCATTTCCGGCGTCTCTTCCAGTGTGGTTTCCGCCTGGTTCACGATGGCTTCGAACACTTCCAGGGCGTCGTTGGTCTGCAAAGCGGTTTCCCGTCCCTTTTCTGCCGCCACTCTGGCAACGGTGAGGATAGTGCCCTCGGTGGGCTTCATCACCGCTTTATAAGCCGCTTCCACACCAGAAGTCAGCGCTTCCGCCAAATCAACGCCGTTGGCCTCCACTTTGCCTTTAAGGCCGTTGGCAAACCCACGAAACAGCAAAGAAAGGATGACACCGGAATTTCCTCTGGCTCCTCTCAGCAGGGCGGAGGCGGCCGTCTTAGCCGTTTCTTCCACGGTAGGTTCCTTTAACAGTTCCAATTCCTTTATGGACGCGCCGATGGTCATAGACATGTTAGTTCCGGTGTCGCCGTCTGGGACGGGGAACACATTGAGCTCATCCACCTTCTGCTTCTGGTTTTGGATATCGTAAGCCGCGGATATAATGGCGTCTCTCAACAAACTTCCGTTAATCACTGATTGTTGCACTCCTTAAGCCAGAGCGCTCATCACACCTGCGCCCTGCAAATTAATTTTATCACGTACCGTTAAAAACAACTACGCAAAGCAGCCGTTTTCCGGGAGTTTTCTCCCTAGCAGGTGCGCATGCCGTCCACAAAGACATTGACGTTCTGTACCCGGATACCGGTGATGTCCTCCACCGTGTAACTCACCTTGTGGATGATGCTTTTGACGATTGCGGAAATATTGGTTCCATAGGTTACGATGATATGGAGGTCGATGACGAGCTTACCGTTCCTGGTGCGGATTTTGACGCCTTTGGACTCGTCGTGATCTCGCCGGAACTTGCTCAAAAATCCCTGCGCTGGATCGGAAACCGCCATGCCCGCCACGCCAAAACAGCTGGTTGCCGTAGCGCCGACCAGATTGACGAAGAAGTTTCTGGAAATATCGATCGTCCCCAGGTGATTTTCCATTCTTACCATTGTAATACCCCCTCTTGCTATGTGTTTCTTCTTGTATGATGGAAACTGGAATTCTTTTTGTTATCTTTATCTGGATGTTTGGAATGATATTCCTATTCACTGTACAGTTTATAAGAAACAAGCCTATTTGTCAAGGGAGCGCCCCGATATTTTGCCCGCATAAACCGTTCTCTCCCTGCATAACAATAGTACCGTGACAACGAAAGAAAGGGTGACGGACTTGCGGACACATCTGCGGCGGCGCTTTGCATTCAGGCGCCTGATGATGGGAATATGTTTTGCTCTGGCCTTGATGATCGGGGCCGGCAGCATCCTGAAAACGCTTCCAAAGCTGACAAGCTTGGGACAAAAGCTGGGCGTGCTGTCAGCGGTGATGACGCTGCCAGAAGGTGCTTACGGGCTGCTGGAAAACAGTTCTCCCCATGACGTGACCCTCTCAGCAGATGAAAACCCCGTCTCCACTCTGGAGCCTTTGGGCGACGAATCCGCAGCCTCTCAGGAATCCTCCGCCTCAGACCTCGCCGCCAACGAAGCAAGCTCCCAACCGACGCCGGAGCCGGAAATTCCCGACGGAAACAAGGCGGTTTTGGTCCATAAGACTTATACGGCCGCTCCTTCCAATATATATATTCCACTGGAAAACGGATTTATTAAAAATTGTACTTCTCATACTACGGCAGAAATTGAGGAGGCTATCTCCAAGCCTCCCGCTTTCACCATCGAAAACACCGACGAACCCCAGGTACTCATCATGCACACCCACACCACCGAAAGCTATCTTCCCTTCACCGGCGACTACTACGATAAAACCTACAGTTCCCGTTCCACCGACAACTCTCAAAACATGGTCGCCGTAGGCAACAAAATCGAAGAGGAGCTGAAAAAAGCCGGAATCAGCGTCATCCACGACACTACCCAGCACGATTATCCATCCTTTAACGGCGCTTACGACCGGTCAGCGGTCACTGTCCAAAACTACCTGAAAAAATACCCCTCCATCAAAGTTGTTTTGGATGTTCATCGGGACGCCATCGTCTCCGGCGACACCGTCACTGCCCCCGTGGCCGAAGTAAACGGAAAAACGGCGGCCCAGGTGATGATCGTCAACGGCTGTGCCAACGAAAATATCAATTACCCCAATTTCTTCCAGAATTTGAGCTTCTCTGCCGCCCTGGAAAACCAAATGGAAGGCGATTATCCAGGGCTCACCCGTCCCGTCCTCTTTGATTACCGCAAGTATAACCAGCATATGACCACAGGCTCCATCCTGCTGGAAGTAGGCGGTCACGGCAACACGCTGGAACAAGCGACCTATTCCGGTGAATTAATCGGCTCCTCTTTGGGAAAACTGTTAAACAGTTACAAACAATGAGGCGGCTAATCGACAAAAAAAGTCCGTCAGCAAATTGACGGACTTTTTTGCTGTATTTCCGCCGGACAGGATGTGAAAATATGAGCCGCACTTCCCTGCGCACCTTATTCATCGCATTTTTTCTGACCCTGGTCATTCTGGGGACCCTCATCGGTCTCACCATCGCTGCATTCAACACCCAATCCGCCATGACTCCCATGGACACGCCCGCCTCGGCGCGGATTGCCGAAAACGGGACTCGATATGAATTTTCCTTTTTTGACCAGTGGTTTACCCTCCCCCGGTTTCCAGTCAAGAAAGCGGAAAATTTCGTCAACCAATATCCCGTCCTCATTCCAAAACCCATTATCTTTTTTGCCTATGGAGTAGATTATCTGTCTGATTATTTAGAGTAATCTTTTAGAAAGGAGAAACTATTATGCCTGAACTCAGCAAGGACGAGCTCCGCATGCTGGACACCCAGCTTGGAAAAGAGCAGATGCTGGTGGAAAAGTACAAAAACTACGCTCTTCTCTGCAAAGACCCACAGCTTCGCACTAAATGTGAACAGATGGCCGCCCAGCATCAAACGCATTATCAAGTGCTGCAAAGCCTGCTCAAATAGATGCAGGAGACGTCTATAACCCTGTACCCATTATCTGTTTCTGCCGTTAAAATGACTCCATGCCCAGAAAGGAAAGATGTACATGGATATCAAGCTGGATAACAACTGCTACGATGAAGAGATCATCACCAACGCCCTCCAGTCCGAAGAGGAAATGACCTCCCTTTACAACCACTTTGCCAACAAATGCGCCACTGCGAATGTACGGAGCGAATTTTTAAACCTCTTAAACGACGAGCATCAGCTTCAAATCGAAATTGCCGACGAAATGCGCAAAAGAGGTTGGAATCCGCCCCGCTAATCTTAGGCTTTCTTGACTTCTTTTTCAATTCTTCCTATACTAAAAGAAAACCTTTTAGATGGGAGGACACTATGAAAAAAAGAGCACTTCAAATCGGCTATATTCTTTTGCCCATATTTCTTCTGTCGCTTTTCTTCCTAACGAAAGATTTGATTTTATCGCTGTCCTACCATCTGCCAAGTTGCCCTTTTTATCGTTATACTGGCTTTTATTGTCCCGCCTGCGGTAATACCAGAAGTGTCCGTTCCCTACTTGAGGGGGATATTTTATCTGCGCTTCAATACAATATCGTTCCCCTGACCCTTCTAGTTTTAGGGTCCTTTCTCTATGGAGAACTGGGCACCGCCCTTTTTGGGATGCACAAAAGGCTGTTGCCGCGGAAAGGGATTTTCTGGATTATTTTTGGCATTTTGATGGCGACATATTTCGTGGGCAGAAATTTTTTTCTGCCAGCCTGATGCTCTCTCTATAAAACAAAAGGCACGAAGCAACCGCCTCGTGCCTTTTCTTATAGTTCTTCTTTTAATAATACTGATAGAACTGTTCCAACTCGGGATAAGTCGCAATCAATACACCCCAAAATACCGCAACGCAAATCGCCAAAACGATTGCAATGGCGCACATAATAATACCGGCGATTGCCATTCCTCTGCCATCGCGATTCTGTTTGACGGACACGAATCAAGCCGACAATCCCCGCCACAAGCGATATGTACCAAAGGCAGCAGGCAAATACGATAGAGACAATTCCGAGCACCATCGAGGCAATAGCGAAACCCTTTCCGCCTTGCGGATACGTCGGGGTTGGGTATTGGTTCATTTCATCCATGAGCTCATCCTCCTTATAAGCAGAAATCAGATCCACTTCGATAATTTAATCATAGCATAAAAGCAGTTCTTTTGCAATAAATATTAGAAATATTATGAAAAAACAATATATATTTTATGTCTAAACAAATTATTAAAAATTATATTGTATTTTATGCCGTGTATATCCCAGTCTATTTGTGAAATGCTATAAACGTCGCCGTTAAAATCAGCCTATTGGTTAT
>CABUOE010000005.1 GCA_902493155.1 uncultured Eubacteriales bacterium | reverse complement strand
AGCTTTAGCAATGGGGACCTCCTTTTGACTTCTCTGCCTATCAAACATTACGAAAACCGGCATGCCATTGTTGCCTGCCGATTTTCCCAGTGTTTGACTATGAATTATTTGCTTTTATTATATGCGTTTTTACGATACCTGTCAAGTATTGGCAGGGTTTTCAGGAAATATTCGGTCGAATGACTGGGGAGAAACATGAAAAAGGAAGCGGG
This sequence comes from uncultured Eubacteriales bacterium, assembly GCA_902493155.1. Classification (GTDB taxonomy): domain Bacteria; phylum Bacillota; class Clostridia; order Oscillospirales; family Ruminococcaceae; genus Fumia. Next base: position 30,801 of record CABUOE010000005.1, on the reverse strand, counting down.
GTTTGTACCCGCTTCCTTTGCAAATTTGATTAGAGGATGAGGCAGACAAGGCCGTTGCAGCCGTCGTTGATAATCCGCTCGATGGTTTCCTGGAGCTTTAACCGAGCGTCGGTAGGCATCCGGTAAAGCTTGTTGTGTAAGCCCTCATTGACCAGTTCGTGGAGGGATTTTCCGAAAATGTTCGATTCCCAGATTTTCTTGGGGTTTTCCTCGAACTCCTTTAGGAGGAACATGACAAGCTCTTCCGACTGTTTTTCGCTGCCTACGATGGGGCTCACCTCGGTGGTGATGTCGGCCCGCATCATGTGGATGCTGGGGGCGGAGGCGCGGAGCTTTACGCCGTATTTGCCGCCCTGTTTGACGATTTCCGGCTCTTCGAGAGACAACTCTTCCATGGTGGGCATGACGATGCCGTAACCGGTGGCAGCCACTTCGTCCAAAGCGCCTTTTAGTTTATCATATTCCCGCTTACAGGCGGCAAGCTCGATCATACAGGGCATCAGGCCCGCTTCGCCGTCTATCTGCAGGCCGGTTGCTTCGCCGAGAATCTGGTAGAAGAGCTGAGGCTGGAGGGCGATGGTAATGCTCGCCTGGCCCTTGCCCAAATCGATGCGGTCGACGGACGCCTTGGTGATGTGTTCACAGCCGCACATCTTTTCGCCGATGGAAGGAACTTCGCTGATTTTGCGGATGCCGGAGGCCGCTTCCTTGATGGCTTCGAACACCGCCCGTTTGAGCCAGTGATCTTTGTCCAGAGAGATGATCCAGCGGGGAAGCTCGATGGCGGCTTCCTTCAGCGGGAATTCAAAGAGAATCTTCTGCAAAATGCCCTTGATGTCCTCTTCGTTTAACTCCAGGCAGTTGACAGGGTAGACTGGCTTACAGTATTTCTCCTCCATCTGTTTCTGGAGCTCCCGGGTGCTCTGGCTACCCGGATTTTGGGTGTTTAAGAGGATGATATAGGGCTTGCGGATACCCTTTAATTCATTGATGACTCGTTCCTCGGCCTCTTCGTATTCGTCCCGGGGAATGTCGCTGATGCTGCCGTCGGTGGTGATAACAAGCCCCAAGGTAGAGTGGTCGTTAATGACCTTTTGGGTGCCCACCTCGGCCGCCATGTTGAAGGGGACTTCTTCGTCAAACCAGGGGGTGCGTACCATCCGGGGCATCTCGTTTTCAAAGTAGCCCAGAGAGCTGGGGACGATGTAACCCACACAGTCGATGAGCCGGACCTTCAAAGCGGCATTTCCTTCCAGCTCCACTTCCACCGCTTCTTCAGGGATAAATTTCGGTTCGGTAGTCATGATGGTTTTGCCAGCGGCGGACTGAGGCAGTTCGTCGGTTGCACGTTCCCGCATGAAGTCGCTTGACATATTGGGGATGACGAGCGTCTCCATAAACTTTTTGATAAAGGTGCTTTTGCCAGTTCTGACCGGTCCGACTACGCCGATATAGATATCCCCACCCGTCCGCTGGGCGATATCATGATAAATATTTTGATTTTCCATATAAATCACCATGCCTTTGCCTACAACTATTTTTAAATTGCTGTGGCAAAGTGTTTCCTTTCTTCGGAATTTGAGCTGGTTCCGGCGACAGCCGGAATTGCGGCTGTTATTTTCGCGGCAAAGGCTCAAAATACATCCTCTCCAAAGCTTTCAGCTGTGAAGAAGAAAATTTATTTTTACGCGACCTCAAGCCGCCAGCGGCGACTTGATTTTATGCAAAATCGCTTTTTATAAGCGATTCTCCCGATAGGACGCTGCCGCACCGTTTTGTTTACCTAATCGTTTACCATGGGGATGAGCAGCATAGAGGGTTCCGGTTCACAGTCTAAGGCGTTTTCTTCCATGACAGCGGTCATGGCGGTGCCGAACCGTTTTGCAATATCCCAGACGCCTTCGTCTTTGTCGGCGTAGTAGAGCCGCAAAGCGCAGGAAGAAGCGGTGTCCTTGGGGGATTCCTCATTGATGGTGACGTCTGAGATGGTATTGCAGCGGACTTTCTGATAGATGCTGCCGCTGACGCGTACTTCTGCCCGCAGCTCCAGTTGGGTGGGAGAGCTAATGGTGTATCCAACGTTTAGGATATCGGCCACTGGCATAAAGCTGATGTCCTCGGTGCCGGGATTGCAGTCCAGGACGATTTCCACCGGAAATGTTTTGTCGATAGCGAAGGGCATGCTGTCGTTGTCATAACAGAGGACAGTGGCTTCCAGCATTCCGTTTATCCGCATCGAGCCCTGTTCCACTTTGGCGGTGTATTCCGACAGGGTGCAGAAAGCGTCGTATACGCCGGCGATGGAACTGTCGCTGTCCACGTCCAGGGCCTGTTTGCAGACGGCGGTGTGGTTGACGGTGAGCAAAAACCGTTCCACCGAAACCGGCATAGAGGTCATGGCGCTTTCGAAGAGGGTGGAATACACGTCGTCGGCCAGCAGGATTTCCTTATTCTGGTCACCGGTGCAGAAGACGTTGATGACGAATTCGCAGATGAGGATTTTGCTTTCTTCTCCTTCAGCGGCCTTGGGTTCGAAGGTCACCGAGGCCACGCTGAAGTTTACGTCACAGTTATAATCCTCTTCCACTCCGGGAACGTCGACAATCTGGCTGATGGGGATGGAAAAATCCATGGGCTCGGGGAAAGGGGCGTCCCCTGTGGGCATGTAAAGGATATGTAACATCAAATCGCCCTTGCAGATGACCTTGTTGGCGATAATCTTATAATCGGTGGGGGAGACGGTGCAGTGGTAGTTGAGCATCGATTGGAAGGCAGGTTTGGAATAGCCCAGCTCCAACTCGTCGGTGACGGTGAACTGCTTGACGGCGTATTTTTTGTCGTCGCATACCGACATGGGGGTCACATGGAATTGAAGTCCAGCTCCCTGTCCGCCGCATACCGCCATGGTCTCCCGGGGCTCGGTCACTTTGATCTTGCAGCTGATTCCGCCGCGGATGTCAAGCCTTCTCTGGTTGACGGCCCGGGCGTTGACGAAATAACAGCGTGCCGTTACCCGGACGACGGGGTTATTGCATTCCGAAGCCAAATCAATGGTTTTCGAGAAGGGAACAGTTTGCTCAATGGAGCAGATGCGGTTTGTCTCTTCCGCCAGGTACAGCACCCTTACCGCAGAAATACCGTCCAGGTAAAGCTTGTTCCCCGAGACTTTCTGAGACTGGATTTTGGGTACGATCTGGGTTTTCAGGAGCTTGAAAATGTTGGGATAGTAGTCGGGAAGGAGATAGTCCAGCTCGACCGACTGCTCGGTGGAGGAATCGAGCACAGTTTCATTGACACAGATGGTGTCCTTCGTTAAATTCAATTCCGGCATGTGCATAATCATTCCTTTCGGTTTTGTCCTCGCGGTGGAGAGGGCGCAACGATGGTAATTTTCTATCTAATGGTATGCGGGATGCGGACAAAATAGACCGGGACGATGGAAAAGCCCCAAAAATTTTCAAAGCCTCCCGCCTGCAACATGAATATGCAGAAAGAAGGGCTTACATTCCCGAAAAAACAAACGGCCAGTCTTTTAAAGACAGGCCGCCTGCAAAAAAGGACGGGCAAGCCCCGTCCTTTTCCTCTGTGTTTAATTTTCTGTGTTCCGCGAGAAGGGCTTCGCCACTTCTTCGTCGGAGTAACCCATGCCGATGGTCCGGTCGTAGGTAAGGGTGTCCAACAACTGGGAGTTATTTTCGCTGGAGGAGGCCACCGAGTAAACCGGTTCGTCCTGCATGACGTTCAAAATCGTTTCGGTAAATTCGTTGGCCGGAAGACCCGCCTGACGATAGATGATGTGGGGCAGGTAGAAGGCGGATACATCTTCTGTCGGAAGTTCCTCGTGGGTGAGGCCATAGTTGTTCCAGATAAGGTAGGTCTGGCTGTAGAGAATTTCACAGTTGTCGGCAGTAATGCCTAAATCAGCATAAATATTGCTGTCCGGGCTGAAGAAAGGGAAATGGTCACCCATAAAGAAGACGATGGTCGGTTCTTTTGACTCCTTCAGGCGGTTTAAAAATTCTTGGAGTTCTTCGCAGGATTTTTGAATGCCCTTGAGATAGACGCCGACTTCGGTGTCGTCGTCGCTTCCATAGGGCTGGTGGTTCTGCATGGTGGTGATGTGGATGTAGTCTGGGCCCTCTGTTTCCGCCATGATCTGTTCCGATTGGCGGTAAACAGTATCATCGTCCACATAATCCCGGAGTTTTTGGACGGGAACAGTCAGATCGTCGATGAACATCAGACGGTCAAAGCCGTATTCGCTGTAGACTTCCTCCCGGCCGTAAAAGCTGGAGCTGAACGGATGGAGGTAGGTGGTGCTGTAGCCTTCCTTTTTGTACATCTGGGCGAAGGTGTCTTGCTCTACATTGGCGGGCAGCAGGGAGTGCGGAATGGTGGCGTTGTTAAGGGACTTGACCGGCAGTCCGAACATGAGCTCAAATTCGGTACGGACGGTGTTGCCGCCAAAGGTGGGGACAATCGCCTGTCCGGAAAAGCATTCCTTTTTGATTTCATCCAGCTTGTCATAGGTGCCTTCCGGCACCTCCATGCCCTCGAGCTGGCGGAAATCCCCAAAAGATTCCGACATAATAAAGATGATGTTGGGTTTGACTACATTGGATTCCGAAACCGGTTCTGTGTCAGCGTCGTCCAACATGCTGTTAACCAGTTCCTTGGAATAATTTTGAGGCTCTTCCACTTTGCTTGCCACTTGCTGATTGATGGAAACCGCAAAGTTTGTAATCAGATTGTTGTTCTCAAACCGCTTTTCGTCGGAAAATGCGTTGTAGCTGTAGGTATTGTCAATACCAAAGACTGTACAGACCGGGATAAATAATGCGGGAACTGTGAGGGAAACAGTAGTCACAAATCCGATCAGGACTGAGATGGCGCCCCGAATCGGAAATTTGCGCTCAATCCGGACGTCGCAGAGCCACAGACAAACAATGTAAGCGGCGATGAGAAAAAGGGATAAAAGCAGCAGCGGATTGAAGTGAAGCCTTGCAAACTGAGTGAGGTCTGCAACATTTTTCGTCATGGCCAAATCGCTGAATAAAAAGTGAGCGCCGGAGATAAAGTACTTATAATATTCGATGCAGGAAAACGCATAAAACAGCACTGCGGTAATCAGTCCGCCGATCCACGCACGTTTGACAAGAAAATTCGTAAACCAGAATATGGCCGTAATGAGCAAGGTGCTGAATACCATGATGCCGAATCGCGTCAAGGTGAAGTTTAACAGTTCACCGAAACTTTGCATTTGCCCTAACTCGGTCATGCCACAGATAAAGATGGGGAATAGAATCAAAAAGATAAGATGAGTCCGTTTCGATGTAAAGAAAGGACTGTTTCTGAGTTTCTGCATATTTCACTCTCCTTGCAGATAAAGGCAATCTTTTAAAATGATATTAAATCGAAATCCATTCCTAAAATTAAACGATAAAAGAGATCTTTTTTCTTCATTATCTTATCAGCAAAATATGAATATTTTATGTTTTCTGTAAAAAGATAGATCACTTTTGCGAAGATTCGGTATTTAAAACAAATTCTAAAAAATAAAACGGAGCAAAGCGTGCGCTTTGCTCCGAAATAGTTTATTTTAAGCGTATTTTTACAGTTTGTGGATACATTTCCGGGGACAGACTTCGACACATTCACCGCAGGAGGTGCATTTGTCGTGGTCAATGATAGCGTGGTTATTGACCACGTGGACTGCGTCGTGTGGGCAGACCTTTTCGCACTTGCGGCAGCCGATACAACCGTTTTCACAGATGCGGATAGTTTCTTTGGCGTTGAAGTGGCTGGAGCAGATGACTTCCACAGTCTTATCCTCGTCGAACACGCCGATGAGGTCGTTAGGGCAGGCTTCTTTGCACATGCCACAGCCGGTACATTTTTCCCGGTTGATAACGGCTACCCCATCGATGATGTCGATGGCCTCAAACTTACAGGCCTTTATGCAGTCGCCAAGTCCCAGACAACCAGCAGTGCACTCTTTTTTGCCGTTATAGAGCATGTTAGAGGCAGCGCAGGACATAGCACCGGTGTAGATATACTTATCCTTTACAGCTCCGCATTTGCCGTTGCAGCGGACGGTGGCTTTTCGTTCTGCTACATCCTCGAAGGAGGTTCCCATGATCTCGCTGATCTTGCGGGAGACTTTGTCGCCGCCGGGGATACAGAGATTGGTCTTAGCACCGTCTTTAACGATGGCGTTGGCATAAGCCTCACAGCCGGAATAGCCGCAGGCGCCGCAGTTGGCGTTGGGCAGGCTGTCCTTGATGTCATAAACGCGCTGGTCCTGCTTGACGGCAAAGACCTTCGAAAAAATCGAAAGCAAAATACCCGCCACAAGTCCGAGCGCCACAAAAAGCAGAATGGGCAAAATATATTCCATGGTCGAATTTCTCCTATCTGACAAGTTGCCTTTGGCGTTTTGGCCTCGGGCGATGGGAAATCCCTTTCAAGCAAGGGGCTTATTGGAACAGGTTCTCGACGATGCCGGAGAATCCCATAAAGGACGCGGCCACGATACCGGCGGCGATGAGGGCGGCCGGTACACCTTTGAACATCTTGGGAACGTCGGCGTTGTCAATGCGCTCGCGAACGCCGGAAAACAGCAGCAAAGCTACCATAAAACCGATGCCGGCGCCAAAAGCGTTGATAAGGCTCTGACCGAAGTTATACTTGCTGTCGATGTTCAAGATGGTAACGCCGAGAACGGCGCAGTTTGTGGTGATGAGGGGCAGGTAGATGCCCAGAGCCTTGTACAGCGGGGGCATAAACCGTTTGATGATGATTTCCACCAATTGGACGAACAGGGCGATGACCAGGATAAAGGCCATGGTTTTCAGGTACTCCATCCCATTTGGCACCAGAATGTAGGTGTAGATGGGGTAGGTGAGGGCTGCAGACATCACCATGACGAAGGTGACGGCAACGCTCATGCCCATAGCAGAGCTGGTTTTTTTGGAAACGCCGATGAAAGGGCAGATACCCATAAACTTCGAAAGAACGAAGTTATCCACCAAAATGGCGCTGACTAAAATCGCTAAAATCTCTTTCATTTACTGTACCTCTCCTTCCCCGTGGCAAGTGCCTCTGGAAGGACAGCCTGCACAGCCTTTTTTCTTGGAAATCTTGTAGCCGGAAAGTTTATTGGCAATGGCCACTAAGAGGCCGAACACCATGAATCCGCCGGCGGGAGAGACAAAGAGGCCGATGGGTTCAAACATGCCGAAGGAAACATCGATGCCGAACCAGGTATTCTGGCCTAAGATTTCACGGATAGAGCCCATGAGGAAGAGAGCCAAGGTAAAGCCGATTCCCATTCCCAGGGCGTCGGCGATGGATTTCCCGACGCTGTTTTTACTGGCGAATGCTTCCGCTCGGCCCAAAATGATGCAGTTTACCGTGATAAGGGAGAGGAATACCCCCAGAGACCCGTAAAGGTCGGGGAGGTAGACCTGCAACAGAAATCCCACGATGGTGACAAAGCCCGCAATGATGACGATGAAAGCGGGGAGACGGACTTCATTGGGGATGACTTTTTTCAGAAGGGAAATGACGATGCTGGAGCCCAGCAATACAAATGTGGTTGCAAGTCCCATACCGATGCCGTTGAAAGCCATAGTGGTGACGGCCAAAGTGGGACAGGTTCCCAGCAGCATGACGAGTACGGGATTTTCCTTTAAAATGCCTTTATAGAATTCTTTGAGCCAGCTCATGCGCCCAGCACCTCCCCTTTCAGTTGTTCAAACAGCTCCGCCGCTTTTTCACAGCCGGCGATCAGACCCTTGGAGGTCTTGGTTGCGCCCGCTACGGTATCGGCGTTTATCTCGCCTTTCTTGTTGCCGACGAATTTTTCCAGGTAGTCGGATTCGTTATTAGCCACCTTGTCGCCGATGCCGGGAGTTTCCGTTTGTTCGATAATGTAAACCCCCTGGATGACGCCGTCCGGGTTGAGCCCCACCATCATGGTGATGCCGTCGGAGCTGTAGCCCTTGGAATTCAAAACGATGGCCATACCGGCTCCGTTTTCCGCTTTGTAGACGTTTAAAAGGGCTTCGTCCTCAGTGGAGATTTTAACTTCTGTCAGTTTGTCCGCTTCCGGCAGGGCCTTGGCGGAGAATTCGACGAGCTGTTCGGAACTGTAGCCGCTTCCCAGCTCGGCGACGCCGGTCAAGTTGTAGGTCAAAGCGAGGGCGCCGGAGACGACGGCGCAGACGATGACGAGAACCAGTGTCGGTTTGATGATTTCATGCCATATTTTCACGTTTTGACCCTCCTTACCCTAAAATTTCCGACTGAAGGGACGAAAACAGCTCTGCCGCTTTTTGGCAGCCGCTTAAAATCCCCTCGGATGTGAAGGTGGCGCCCGCCACCACGTCGATGCTCAAATCACCGGCAGTTTTGCCCGCGAATTGGGACAGGAATGCTTCGTCGGAGACCACGTTGGTACCGATGCCCTCAGTTTCATGCTGGTCGATGATTTTGACGCCCTGAATGACGCCGTCCGGGTTAAAGCCTACCATCATAGTGATGGGTTCTTTTTTATTGTACCCCTGGGCGGTGACGACTAAGGCCGCTCCGGCTCCGTTTTCCGCTTTGTAGGCGAAGAGAAGCTGTTCGTCATCGGAGGAAACCTTGACGGGCTTTAGAGTGTCTGCCTCAGGAAGCGCCGTTGCGGCATATTCCTGAAGCTCTGCTTTGCCATAGCCTTCGCCTTTGAATAAAGTGAAGCCTGTCCAGACGAGAACGCCGGCCGCCAGCAGGATTCCGATGATAGAAAAGACAATCCGCTTGATTTCCAGCTTTTTCGGATTCTGGAGTTTTGCGCCCAAGGGAATTTTCCGGGTCACTTTATCGATCTGAGGAGTCAGGATATTCATCAACAATATGGCGAAGGAAACGCCCTCCGGATACCCGGCGTAGAACCGGATGAGGATGGTGATAAGTCCGCAGCCAAAGGCAAAAATCGCCTTGCCGGACATGGTGACGGGGGAGGTGGCGTAATCGGTGGCCATAAAGATGGCGCCGATGAAAAGGCCGCCGGAGAGGATCTGATAAAGAGGGTCCTGTCCCAGCAGGAAGCTCCCAACAAAGACAGTTCCGATAAAGATAAGCGGGGTGATGGGACGAATGACTTTGCGGGCCACTAAGTAAATGCCGCCCAGCAAAAGGGCCGCGCAGCTTACTTCACCAATACAGCCGCCTTTGGCGCCCAAAAACATCTGGAGCAGAGTGGGCACTTCGCCGCCGGAGGCCAATTGGGCTAAAGGAGTCGCCCCCAGCACGGCGTCTACGCCGTTGCGGTCAAAGGGGACGGTGTAGGCTGTCATGTAGCCCGAGAAGGAGGCGAGCAAAATGACCCGGGCTGCGATAGCCGGGTTTGCAAAGTTCTGCCCGATACCGCCGAAGAGCTGTTTTGCAACCACGATGGCGATAAAGCAGCCGAAAATTGCCACCCACAGCGGGATGGTGACCGGCAGGTTCATAGCAAGCAAAATGCCGGTGACGACAGCGCTTAAATCGGAAATGGTCTGCTCCCGCTTCATTAAGAGGCGGCAGAGGTATTCTAAAAGGACGCAGCTCCCCACGCAGACGGCGGTGATGAGCGCCGCCCGGGGCCCGAAGATGATGACCGAAGCGATCATAGCCGGAATCAGGGCAATGATGACGTCCAGCATAATTTTTTGTGTGGAATTTCCGCTACGGATATGGGGGGAAGGTGACACAATCAATTGTTTCATGCTGATAAATCTCTCCTTATTGATTTGTTTCCGCAGTGACGCGGCGCAAACTGGAATCCATCCAGATTATTTTTTCATTTTCCGCAGCATTTCCTTGGCAAGCTGGTTTTTCTGGGCTAAATTGCGGTGGGCGGGGCAGATATAGGAGCAGCACCCGCAATTGATGCAGAGGTTCACCTTCAGATTCCGCAGCGAGTCCACGTTCTTTTTATCGTAGGCTTTTTCCAGCGCCGCCGGCATCAGGTTCACCGGGCAGACATAGACGCATTTTCCGCAGCGGATACAGGCGGTGGTGGGGGGGACAAGTTCCTTGCCCACTACCGTGCTGGCGGGGCCTTTGGCTGCGTCCTCCGGATTGTCGGTGCCATCTGTGACAGCGGGGGAGAGGGTGCTCACTGTGCGGGAAGCCTTGTATTTCCGGTCTTTTTCCTGGAGCACCAGGATGGCGTTGTTGTTTTTGATGACGGGGGTTTCCACGTCGTAAATGGCGATGCCCATCATGGGGCCGCCCATGAGTATTTTATCGGCTTTACTCTTGTCCACTCCGGCAAAGTCCAGCACATAATCAATGGAAGTGCCGATAGGGACCCGGACATTCATGGGTTTGTCCACATAGTTTCCATCGATAGTGAGGCGCTTGTGGGTCAGAGGCATGCCGGTTTTGATAAAACGGTAGAGGTGGGAGACCGTCGAGATGTTCAGAACGATAACGCCCTTATCCGCCGGGATTTCCCCTTCTTCGACGATTCGACCGGTGGAATGGTAGATCATCACTTTTTCAGCGCCCTGGGGGTAGACGCTTTTTAAGGATACCACGTGGATGTTGTCCACGTCGATTTTCTCTCTCAACAGCTTGATGGCGTCGGGCTTGTTGTCCTCGATGCCAATGTAGGCGTTTGCGATGTTCAAGCATCGCATAACCTCTTTGACGCCGCCGATGATGTCGTCGGGCGCTTCCAACATTTCCCGGTAGTCCGAGGTAATATATGGTTCGCACTCGGCGCCGTTAATGACCAGGGTATCCACCTTGTCGATGTCCTTGTAGTTCAGCTTCACATGGATTGGAAAGCCGGCACCGCCTAGACCTGAGAGGCCGGAGAGCCTTGCCGCTTCCACCAAAGATTTCTGGTCGGAAACGGGGTGTGGCTTTGCATCAATAGTTTCCTGGATTTCCGCCACTTCGATGACCACCCGTTTTTCGGTTTTACCCGAAGAAGCGACATAGTCCTGAATGGCAGTGACGGTTCCCGCAACCGAACTGTGAACGGGAACGGAAAAGACCTCATCGCTGTCGCCGATGAGCTGGCCTACCTTGACGACATCGCCTGCTTCGACTAGCGGCTTGCAGCCAGCCCCCATATGCTGCAGCATGGGGATGGTGACCGTTTTGGGAAGCGGCAGCTCCACGGTGGCGAGATCCTTGGACTTTTTGTGGTGGCTTAAACGAATACCATTGAGATTTCGCATGGAAAAATCATGTCCTTTCTGGGATTTGGCGCTGGAACGCGCCGCATCAAAAGTAAAGGGCGTTTTTATCGGCGGCGCCGACCGCCCTTGAGGGCCGGCGAGCCGTTTTCAGAGGCTAAAAGCCTTGCTTAGCAGAGTTTTATTCCCGTTTGCCTGAAATCCGTTTCAAAGCGGGTAGCAGTGCTTTCATCAAAACTGCCGTCAGAGTGCCCATAAGCACGCCGGAGACGATGAGGACGGGAAGGTAATAAAAGACGGTTGCACTTTTAAAGAGAAGAGAGGCGGCGACGATCTGGCCGATGTTGTGGCTCACTGCTCCCAGGATACTGAGAATGAGATAGCTGAGCTTTTGGGGGCGAATGGCGATGGCCATAACGACAACGGATAAAAGTCCGCCGCAGAGGCTCAGAAATCCCGCCGAAACCCCGCGTGTCAGCAAAACAAACAGGGATTTTAATACCGCCACGCCGCAGGCGCTTTTCCCGTTTAAGAAAAACAGGCAGTAGATAACAACGATGTTCGACAGCCCCAGTTTGACGCCGGGAGGCAGAGCGGGAAGGGGAGGAATCATCCCTTCCACAAAGCTTAAAACGATGGCGAGACAGAGAAGCATCCCCATGCCGGTAATCGTCCGCACATTGCATTTACGAGTCAGCGTTCGTCCCTTCTTTCGTCAATTCGCTACGGTATCTACATCTTGCTTGTCGGGGCCTATCACTTTTAACAGTGTCTTTTTTGGCAGACAGGCAGCAGTTTGTCCCGCTTTAGACAGAAATCCAGTATTTTGACAGATTTTATCGGGGCAGCTGGCGTTGATAAATGCAATGGCACCGTCCTTTACCTGAAAATGCACCGTCGGGTCTTCGTCTAAAGAGAATTCCCGATTTTCTGAGAGGGAAACGGTTTTGACGGTTTTTCCGTCGTATTGAATCACCGCCTGTCGGGCGGGAGCGCGGTGCAGCAGGGCATATCCGCCCCAAATAGCTGCTGCGGCCAAAAGAATGCCTAATATAATGAAAATATCTTTTTTTCGTGCAAACACCGTTTAATCCTCTCTGCCGTCTTCATCGGCGAACATGTAAGGACTGGAATCCAGCAGGGTAAAGTGTTCCCTGAGACGGAGGGAAATGTAAATTTTCCCCTCCTGATCCACTGCGATCAGGGAATAACTGTTTTCGTCCAGATGATCGATGACCGCCTCTTTGCCCAGCATGTAAAACAGAGTGGACAGATAGTCGCAAAGGAGCCCATCCTCCGAGACGACGGTGACGCTCAGCAAATCTGAGTCGCAGGGGTAGCCGGTTTGGGGATTGAGAATATGGTGGTAGATTTTTCCATCCTCTTCAAAATAGCGCTCGTATGCGCCGGAGGTGGCGATAATTTCTTCGCTCAATTCCAAAACGGCGAAATAGTCGGCTGCCGTTCCGTGAGGGTCACGGATGCCAATGCGGAAGGGAGAGCCGTCTGGCTTTTCCCCAAAAGCAGCCACGTTTCCGCCCAGGGACAGGATACCGCCGGTAATGCCGCTTTGCCGGTACAATTCCAGCACCTTTTGGACAGTGTAACCCTTAACGGTGGCGCCAAAGTCCAGCTGCATCTCCGGGTGGGACAGGTAAACCGTGCCGTTATCCTCGTCGACGACTACATTGCGGTAGTCGATGAGGGGGAGGACTGCTGCAATTTCCTCTTCCGAAGGAATATGGGGTTCGTCCCCAGTAATGTTCCAGAGCTTGACCAAAGGGGCAATGGTCAAATCGAAAAGCCCCTCCGACTGTTCGGAAAATTCGACGCAGCGTTTGATGACGGTCAGTTCTTCCGGATCGACGGACACTGGAGAAATTCCCGCATTTTTATTGATCTCGGATGTAATGGAGCCGTCCAGATAAGCGGAATAGGTTTTTTCGATGTCCTCCATCAGATCTATGGCCTCATCCATGATTTTTTTACTGTCTGTACCGTACACTGTTTGGGTGACGACAGTGTCCATCAGAAAAGTTTCGTCCGAAGAAGCGGTGTCCTCCGCCTGCACCTGACAGGAGGACAGCAGTATTACGATTCCCAGTACAGCGGATAATTTACCAAATTTTCTGATGAAAAACACCTCCATGCCCATGAATTTTCAAGGTGAAAATACATAAAATATGTTATCATTATAAAAGATATCCAATCCCTTTTATGATATTATTTTTATAGAGTATTGTCAAGTAAATCCGGGAAAATGCAAATGTTTCCGGCGTTATGAGAAAATAATTTTATAGTAATTTATACAATTTTTAGAAATATTCTGTAAAGGGCTGGACATTATTAAAAAGAGAGGTTATAATATATCCTTGTAAAGATGGTTAATATTTAAACAATCTTAACCGATTGATTTTAGAAAGGTGGATTTTTCATGAAAAAGACCCTTGCGATCGCAGTTGCGATGCTGGCAGTCATGGGAACTATGGCTTCCTGCGGCAATAATGCCAACAGTAATGAAGCCTATAAAGACGGTTCCTACCGCGTTGAGGCGAAGGATTTTGACGATCACGGCTGGAAAGAATATATCAATGTGACCGTCAAAGACGGCAAAATCGCCGAAGTTGAGTTCGACGCCCTGAGTCAGGAAGACGGCCACAAAAAGACCGAAGACCAGGAGTACAAAGACGCTTATATTGGTGCGGGCTTTGAAACTTATCCTGCTGACTACACCGAGAAACTGGAGAAGGGCCTTGTAGAAAAACAAGACGCTTCTAAAGTGGATACGGTAGCAGGCGCCACCCACTCCTCTGACTTCTTCAAACAGATGATGAAGGAATTGGACAAAAACATGAAGAAGGGCGACACTAATACTGTTATTGTAGCCGCCGCCAGCGAAGAATAAAAAACAGTTTGAAAAACTCCGCCGATTTTGGCGGAGTTTTTTACTTTTGTAAATGCGGATTTTTTATAATTTACTTTCTATTTACCGCATAAAATGCGGTAAAATCCATCAAAGATGGTTTCAAAAGGCGTTTGCCTTTTGAAAAAGTAAATTGTAAAAAAATAGTTGCAATCCGAATTACGGATTGCACTTGCCTGTTTTACGAGGCAAATTGCGGGCATTTCATGCCCGCAACCCTACTATTTTTTATAATTTACCTTGCAGATTTTTCGCCCTTGTGCTATACTTTTACGAGATTACGGAAAGGACGGAAAATGCGATGAGAACACTGTATCTTTCCGATTTGGACGGGACGCTTTTGAACCAGAAAACCGAGCTCACCTCAAAGACGGTTTCCATCCTCAACGGCCTGATGGAACAGGGGCTCTGCTTTTCGATTGCCACTGCGCGGTCGCGGTCGTCGGCTCTGCCCATCATACATAAACTCAATTTAACTTGTCCTGCAATTTTTCACAACGGAACTTTTCTGATGGACCCTGGAACCGGAGAAATTCTGTCCGCCGAACTATTTTCGCCGGGGCAGCGGCAGACGATCCGCTCCTTGCTGAACCGGCACCGGCTTCATCCGGTCTGCTATGCCTTTTTGGAGGGAAGAGAGCGGCTTTCCTACCGTGCAGGAGAGCAGAACGAGGGGATGGAATATTACCTCCATAAACGCCGGGAGGATCCGCGGATGAGGGAGTGCTGTTCGGAAGAGGAGCTTTACGACGGGGAAATTTATTATTTCACTTGTATCGGTTCCAGAGAAGAGCTTTCTCCTGTTTACGAAGAAGTGCGCCACTTAAAAGGCTTCCGATGTGTCTTTCAGCAGGAGCTTTACCGGCCGGAATACTGGCTGGAAATTATGCCGGAAAACGCCAGCAAGGCCCACGGAATGGAGAAACTGAAAGAGCTCCTCCATTGCGATAGGGTGGTTGTTTTTGGAGATGCATTAAATGACTTGCCCATGTTTAAGGCGGCGGACGAGGCCTATGCCGTTACAAATGCTGCGGAAGAACTCAAGCAGGCTGCGACGGGCATCATTGGTTCCAATGAGGAAGACGGGGTGGCTGACTGGCTGCTCAACCGGCTTTTACAAGGGTAGTTTTGCCGGATTTCCGGCTGAAAAAGAAAAGAGGAATTTGATATGTTGTTGAAAAGAAATGATGTCATTCTCTTTCAAGGGGACAGCATCACCGACTGGAATCGCTGTGTAGACGACCCTCTGAGCGACCCGATGCACCTTGGAAAAGGCTATGTATACGTGGCGGCGAGTATGCTCATGGCACAGTACCCTGAGCTCAACCTGAAGTTTTACAACCGCGGAATTTCTGGGAACCGCAGCATTGATTTGGTAAATCGCTGGGACGAGGATGCCATTGCCCTCAAACCGGATGTGCTGTCGCTTTTGATCGGCGTCAACGATACTTGGCGGCGGTACGACCAAAATAATCCCACGACAGCGGAACAGTACGAGAAAAACTGCAGAAATATTTTAGAGCGCACCAAGGCGGCTTTGCCGGATACCAAAATTGTCATGATTGAGCCGTTTTTGCTCCATGTTTCGCCGGAGATCGAATCCTGGCGGGAGGATCTGAACCCGAAAATTTTGGTTGCCCGAAAGCTGGCGATGGAATTTGCCGATGTTTACATTCCTATGGACGGTTATTTTGCGGCGGCGAGCGTGCAGCAACAGCCCAGCACCTGGTCAGGGGACGGCGTGCATCCCGCGGGCCCTGGTATCGCTCTGATCGCCCAGAAATGGGTGGAAGCGGTGACAAAATAAACGAAGTAAAAACCCGTTGTCTGAAAACTGTTCAGACAGCGGGTTTCCTCATCAAAAAAATTTACACAGGGTTGCTCCTTCGACAGGAAGTGCGGCGGCGCTGTGGTATTATCATTCCAGCAACTCCTTTAATTACCCTTTCCCAATTTATTTTTGGCCGCCTTCTTCAGGCGGTTCTTTTTTTTCGGTTTTAAAGGGATTCCGGTTCTTCTTTTGAAGGTGCTCACTGATATCTTCCTGGGCTTCCTCGTTTTTGATTTCCCAGTGGATAAGGAAGGTGAGGGTTGCCCGCAGAAGGATGATTCCGGCGACAATAAAGATTTCCGAAAATTCCCGGACAATGACGGTGCGGAGGATTTCGCTTCCCAGCTTGAACTCCAGACCCATTGCCATGCCTTTAGCCAAGTTGAGGCGGGTAAGGGGATCTCGGCGAAAATAGCTGTAAATGCCTCTGACACCGGATATGATAATGACGACGACGCCGACAAATTCGAAAAGGAGGATTGCAGCGTCCACAAGGACGTTTAAAATTTCATGCAGTTGTTCCATGAGTGCACTTCCTTTTTAACAGTTGTGGTTATTGTATCCCTAATGTAGTTTTTTCATACGCTTTGAATAGTATATCATATTTGCGCCTTTGGAACAATCCATAGATTTTGACGAAAAAAGGGGGACGGTATCAGGCAGTTTCCCATATTGACAGAATGAGGCGAGAAGTTTATACTAATTATAGAATCTTTGTGCGACTGACGGGTAATTGTGGGAAAACCACAGGGAAGCGCAAAGAGAATAGAGCCGACCGTCTGGGCAGTCTTGTGAGAGAATCACGGGACTGCCCTTATTGTTTTTAAGGGCAGTCCCGGAGCAGGATGTAAGAAATTTTGTATGCCGTGTTTTTGTGCTTTGGCCGAAACCGGTACAAATTCCGTAAGAAAGGACGATCACAATGAATTTTGAGCAGTGGGATGGATTTAAACCGTCAAAATGGCAGGATGAAATCAATGTTCGGGACTTCATTCAGCAGAATTATACCGTCTATGAAGGGGACGAGAGCTTTCTTTCGGGAGCGACAGAGCGGACAAATCATCTGATGAAGCGGCTTAACAACCTTTTGCAGGTAGAAAGAGAATACGGTGGAGTGTTGGACATAGATACTGCCACTGTTTCTTCCCTCACAAGCTATAAACCCGGCTATCTCGACAAAGAAAAAGAGCTGATTGTGGGCTTGCAGACTAACCGACCCCTTAAACGGGGTGTCAATCCCTTCGGTGGTATCCGGATGGCTAGAAATGCCTGTGAAGCCTACGGTTATCAAATGTCTGAGAAAATCGAGGAGGAATTCACCTACCGGACCACCCATAACGACGGGGTGTTCCGAGTTTACACCGACGAGATGCGCAAAGCCCGTAAAAGCGGTGTTATCCCCGGACTTCCCGACGCTTACGGCCGCGGCCGCATCATCGGCGACTACCGGAGAGTAGCTTTGTACGGCATCGACGTCCTCGTCGAGCAGAAACAGAGGGACAAGGCGGAAAAAGGAAAACTACTGATGGATGTGGAGAACATCCGTCTGGCGGAGGAGCTGTATCAGCAGATAAACTTCCTCGGCAAGCTCAAGGAAATGGCCGCTATGTACGGCATCGACCTCTCAAAACCTGCAGCTAACGCCAGGGAGGCCATCCAGTGGACCTATTTCGGATACCTGGGGGCCATCAAGGAGCAAAACGGCGCTGCCATGTCGCTGGGACGGGTCAGCACCTTCCTCGACATCTACATCCAGCGGGATATGGAAAAAGGAATTCTCGACGAGCAGGGCGCTCAGGAGCTGATGGACGACTTTGTCATGAAGCTCCGTATGGCCAGACATCTGCGCACCCCCGAGTACAACGAGCTTTTCGGCGGCGACCCCATGTGGATTACCGAAAGCGTCGGCGGTGTGGGTGAAAACGGGGTTCCGCTGGTGACGAAAAACTCTTTTCGGGTGCTCAACACCCTGTACACCCTGGGTTCTGCCCCAGAGCCGAACCTCACCATCCTTTGGTCGGAAAAACTGCCTGAGCCGTTCAAAAAATTCTGCGCTAAAGTGTCCATCGACACCGATTCCATCCAGTACGAAAACGACGATTTGATGCGGCCTATTTACGGCGACGACTACGCCATCGCCTGCTGCGTCTCTGCCATGAAGGTGGGCAAGCAGATGCAGTTTTTCGGCGCCCGGTGCAATCTGCCCAAACTGCTGCTGCTGGCGTTAAACGGCGGCCACGACCAGCTTTCCGGTATCGAGCTGGGGCCGAAAAAAGAGGTATACCCAGACGAAGTGCTGGATTACGACAAGGTAATGGAGCGGTTTGAGGAATACCGCCAGTGGCTATGCAATCTTTACGTCAACACCATGAACGTCATCCACTACATGCACGATAAATACGCCTACGAAAAAACCCAGATGGCCCTTCACGACACCGATGTGGAGCGGTTCATGGCCTTTGGAGTGGCGGGGCTTTCGGTCATCGCCGACTCCCTCTCCGCCATCAAGTACGCCAAGGTCAAGACGATTCGGGACGAGGACGGCTATATTAAGGATTTTGAGACGGTGGGCGACTTCCCCAAATACGGAAACGACGACGATCGAGTGGACGAGATCGCGAAAAATATGCTTATTGGCGTGTCCGACGAGCTGAAAAAAACGCCGGCTTACCGAAACGCTATGCACACTCTTTCGGCTCTGACCATCACTTCCAACGTGGTTTACGGCAAAAAGACCGGCTCCACCCCAGACGGACGGAAGAAAGGCGAGCCTTTCGCCCCTGGCGCAAATCCCATGCACAACCGGGAGACAAACGGGGCGCTCGCTTCCCTCAATTCGGTGGCAAAGATGCCATACGAATACTGCCGGGACGGTATTTCCAACACCTTCTCCATCACACCTCAGGCGCTGGGAAACAGCGATGGGGAGCGGGTGCAGAATCTCACGACGGTGTTGGGCGGGTACTTTAAACAGATGGCCCACCACATTAACGTAAACGTGTTAAACAAGGAAAAGCTGATGGAAGCCTACGAAAATCCCGAGATGTACCCCAATCTGACCATCCGGGTTTCCGGCTATGCCGTCAACTTCCACAAGCTGTCGAGAGAGCAGCAGCGGGAGGTCATCAGCCGCACCTTCCACGACGCAATGTAACGAAAATGAATGAAAACCCGTCTCCCGCAGGGCGGGTTTTCAGTTTATATGGAGAGGAGGGACAGCAATGAAAGGAAGGATTCACTCCTATCAGAGTATGGGAACGCTGGACGGGCCGGGGGTCCGGTTCGTCGTCTTTATGCAGGGGTGCAAGCTTCGCTGCGGCTACTGCCACAATCCCGACACCTGGAAGATGGGGGAGGGGCTGGAGATATCGCCGGAAGAGGTATTGGAACGGGCGCTTCGTTACCGGAATTACTTTGGGTCTGAGGGCGGCATCACCGTCTCCGGCGGAGAGGCTTTATTGCAGGCGGAATTCGTGGCGGAACTGTTCACCCTCTGCCGGGAGGCGGGAATCCACACCGCCCTCGATACAAGCGGAAGCGTCTGGAACGAGGGGGTAAAGCGGCTTCTCAGCGTGACTGATTTGGTGCTTTTAGACATCAAGATGACAGATGAAGAAGGATACCAAAAATACATTGGATGTTCCCTCAAAGAGGTGCTCTTTTTTCTGGACGAGCTGCAAAGCCGGAAAATCGACACCTGGGTGCGGCAGGTCATCGTGCCGGGGCTTAACGACACGAGGGAAAATATTGAACGGCTCAACAGACTGATCGCCGGGCATACCTGTGTCAAAAAGGTGGAGCTTTTGCCCTTTCGGAAGCTATGTAAGGAAAAGTACGAGCGGATGGAATTACCGTTTCCATTTGACAGATACCCGGAAGGGACGGCAAAACAGGTGAGCGAGCTGCAAAAGCGGGTGGTTCTGCCTCGATAGTAGCCAAAAATACCCTCGGTTTTATTAAAAATTGCATGGATTGTGAGAAAAAACAGCAAAGGCCGGTTTTGACCTTTGCTGTTTTTGTCTTTTGTGTTATGATGGAAACCGGAATGTAAAATGGAAAGGACTATGCTATGATTACTGTATCGGATGTGAGCCTTGCCTTCGACGGGCAGGATTTGTTTAAACACGTGGACTTAAAATTCACCGAGGGGAACTGCTATGGCGTCATCGGCGCCAACGGAGCGGGAAAATCCACCTTTCTGCGGATTTTGTCGGGGGATTTGGAGCCCACCACCGGCACCGTCGTCATGGACGCCAAAAACCGGATGTCGGTGCTCAAACAGGATCACTACGCCTACGACCAGTACACCGTTTTGGACACCATCATCATGGGGAATCAGCGGCTGTACGACATCATGAAGCAAAAGGACGCCCTCTACGAAAAAGAGGATTTTTCCGAAGAGGACGGCATTCTCGCCTCTGAGCTGGAATACGAGTTTGCGGAGCTAAACGGCTGGGACGCGGAAACCGAAGCCGGCAAGCTTTTGCAGGGTCTGGGGCTCGGCCTCGAGCTGCTGGAAAAAGAGATGAGCAGTTTAGGCGGCAAGGAAAAGGTTAAAGTGCTGCTCGCCCAGGCGCTCTTTGGCCAGCCCGACGTCATTTTGCTGGACGAGCCGACAAACCATCTGGACACGGCGTCCATCCGGTGGCTGGAGGACTTTTTGATGGACTATCCGGGTACCGTCATCGTCGTATCCCACGACCGGCACTTTTTAAACAACGTCTGCACCCACATCGTGGACGTGGACTACAACAAGATCAAGATTTACGTGGGTAACTATGACTTCTGGTACGAATCGAGCCAGCTGATGCAGCGGATGATCCGAGACCAGAACAAAAAGGCCGAGGATAAAATCAAGGAGCTGCAAAGCTTTATCCAGCGGTTCTCCGCCAACAAATCAAAATCTCGGCAGGCTACTTCCCGTAAAAAGCTTCTCGACAAGCTGACGGTGGAGGAAATGCCCGCCTCATCGAGGCGGTATCCCTTTGTGGGATTCCAGATGGACCGGGAGCCCGGCAAGGAAATCCTGTCGGTGGACGATTTGACCAAAACGGTGGACGGGGTCAAAGTCCTCGACCACGTGACTTTCCGGGTGGGGAGAGAGGACAAAATCGCCTTTGTCGGTGAAAACGAGCTGGCGACGACGACACTCTTCCAGATTCTTGCTGGAGAAATGGAGCCGGATGAAGGAAGCTACAAGTGGGGCGTCAGCACCAGCCAGTCCTACTTTCCGAAAGACAATACCGCTTATTTTGAGGGCTGCGACTTAAGCATCCTCCAGTGGTTAGAGCAGTACGCCCGGGACACCACCGAAAGCTATCTTCGCGGCTTCCTCGGCAAGATGCTCTTTTCCGGCGACGATGTGACAAAGCAGGTGAAAGTGCTGTCCGGCGGCGAAAAGGTGCGCTGTATGCTGTCGAGAATGATGATGTTCGGCTCCAATGTGCTGATGCTGGACCAGCCGACGAACCATCTCGACCTGGAATCTATCACCGCGGTCAACGACGGGCTCATCAATTTCAAGAGCGTTGTGCTTTTCGCTTCCTACGACCATGAGTTCATCCAGACGGTGGCAAACCGCATCATGGAGCTGACGCCGGAGGGAAAACTCATTGACCGGCTGTCCAGCTATGACGAATATCTGGAATGGAAAGACGAGCAAAAATAAGGATCAAAAAACACCCTCTGCCATGATTGGCGAAGGGTGTTTAGCTTTTTATGAGAAAAATTTTTAATAGGGCAGGTTTCAGGCCTTTTCGTCTTGGAACAATCCCTTGGCCAGATTGCTCCGGGAGCTGTTGTCGCTGATTTTTCTGGCTGGAATACCACCCCAGGTGGTTCCCGGCTCCAAAATATCGCTTGTGACAACGGCGTTTGCGGCGATAGCCACATCATCCGCGATGATAACGCCGCCGATGATTTTTGCGCCGGTGCCGATAAAGCAGTTGTTGCCGATTTTCGGGGCATCGTCGGTGCCGTTGGTGGCGCCGAGGGTCACTGTTTCATGGATGCGGCAGTTTTTGCCGATGCGCGCTTTGTAATTGACCACCAGACAGCCGTAATGGGCGATGGAAAGCCCCTCTTCAAACGTGCCGACAGGGATGCTGAACCCCAACTTGATGCTGAGACGCTTAAAGGCGAGCCGATTGAGCAGATAGAGGGGAAAGTGCAGATACTTATGCGCACCAGAAAGGCACTGATGATATTCCAGTTTGCGCATGAGGATCTCAAATTTCCAGATTTCTTCTCCGATGAGCGGGGGGCGTTTTCTGGTTCTCCGCAGAGCGATGCGGTCCCGCTCCAGATAATATTTATAATCCGCTTTGTTTTTAATCATCTTCAAACTCCTGTTTTAGCTTATGCTTCACCATTCTATAAGAACATCCGGCCAAAGCTGTGAGTAACTGCCGGAGGAGATCGGAAAAATCCGTGAGAAACAGTGTTTCCACCATATTCTAACATCATGGAACCAAATTGTCAATGAAGGGGATAGATGCCCGTAAAAAAACACCCGTCAATTATCTTGACGGATGTTTTTCATTATTCAACTATTTCCGGTTTTGAAAGTTCTGCTTCAAAGGAAGCCGTGTCATTTTCGCAAGAGAGTTCCGGGTTTGGGACAATTGCCTGTTTTGGCAATTTATCGGCTTTTTTCTTGGCGTCATACAATTTGGAGGCGGTGACCACCACGCCGCTCAGCGCCAGAACACCCAACAGGTTTGGAATGACCATCAGACTGTTAAAAAAGTCAGCCAGCGCCCAGACGGTGTCAACCTTGAGGAAGGAGCCAACAACGATAAAGGCAATCACCAGTGCAGCGTAGATTTTGACCGCTTTTTTGCCGAACAGGTAAGAGACGTTGATTTCACCGAAGAAATACCAGCTGATAATCGTCGAAAAAGCGAAAAACAACATGCAGATAGCGACGAAAATGATTCCCACATTGCCGAAGGTGCCTGCGAATGCCGATTGGGTCAGTTCAGTACCGGTGACGGAGCCGTCCACGTTGACACTGGTCAGAATGACAAGGGCGGTCAGAGTAAGGACGATGAAGGTATCGATAAAGACTCCCATCATGGCGACAATACCCTGGTCACAGGGATCCTTGACCTTAGCAGTGGCGTGGGCGTGAGGAGTAGAGCCCATGCCGGCCTCGTTGGAAAAGAGACCCCGGGCCACGCCGTAACGGACGGCTTTCTGTACCGTTACACCCAAGACGCCGCCCCCTACGGCTGCCGGATTGAAAGCGCCTACAAAAATGGAGTAAAATGCGTTGCCGATGTTGCGGTAATTCATACAGATAATAGCGACGGAACCGACGATGTAAAAAAGCGCCATAATGGGGACGATTTTTTCGGTAAAGGAAGCGATACGGCCGACGCCGCCTAAAAAGATGAAGCCTGCAATGGCGGCTACGATAATGCCGACAATCCAAGGCTTAATGTGGAAAGCGGTCTGGAAGGCGCTGCCGATGGAGTTAGACTGCACCATATTTCCCATAAAGCCCAGGGCCAGAATGAGAAAGACAGAGAAAATAGCAGCCAGCACCTTGCCGAATTTGCCACGGAAAGCGGCGCGTATGTAGTAGACAGGACCTCCGGTGACATGGCCATCCTTATCGACCGTTTTGTACTTTTGGGCAAGGGTTGCTTCCGCGTAGATGGTAGCCATGCCGAAAAAGGCGCTGACCCACATCCAGAAAATCGCCCCGGGTCCTCCTGAAACCATGGCGGTAGCGGCTCCGGCTAAGTTGCCTGTACCTACCTGGGCGGCGATAGCCGTTGTCAGGGCCTGGAAAGAACTCATGCCGTCCTTTCCGGCTTTGTCACCCTTCAGCTTGATATTTCCAAAGGTGGCCTTCAGTCCTGCTCCGAATTTTCGGATCTGGACGAATTTCAGTCGGATGGTAAAGTAAATCCCCGTTCCGCACAGCAGAATGAGAAGAATATAGTTTTGCAAAAAATCGCTGATGGCGGCAATCACGTTATTGATATCATTCAAAATAGAACTCCCCTAAATCGACATAATGATATCATTATACTGGGTTTTGGCAGATGGGTCAAGAATTTGACAAACTTTTATCAATTTTCCCGTTATTGCACAAAACACCCCATCAATTCTAATGAAGACTGTATAGAAAAAACCGGCGAAAATTTCGCCGGTCGGAGTTTATTTTACATTAACTTGAAATAGGATAAGATTTGTTCAGCGATAAAAACCACCGCCGTGGCGGACAGTGCCACCGTCAAAAGCCCTCTTCCGAAATAGGCGAGAACGATGGCCACCGCTGTTCCCAACAAAGCAGAAATAAAACTGGAAGTGGAACTGAAAATCTCCGGAAAGGTCATGGCTGCCAGCACGGCATAGGGCACATAGGCCAGAAATGACCGGATAAATTTATTTTGAATCTTTTTTTTGAAGATTGCCAGCGGCAGCATACGCGGCAGATAGGTGACCAGCGCCATAATTAAAATGGCAATCAGGATTCTTTGGTAGTCCATAAAACTCCTCTTTCGTTTAGGCGGGATCTTCTTCGTCTACCGGGAACCGGTAGGCTGCAAAGGCTGAGGCCGCCACGGCACAGATGATGATGATCCAGCCGCTGGACAGCTCTTTGAGCACCGGCGTCCAATGGAGGATACAACTCAATGCTACAGCGATAAGCACGGTGATGAGCACCGGCTTTGCTTTGCGGCAGGGGGAAATGATGATGGCCAAAAACATGCCGTAAATGGCGATCCCCAGGGCGCTTCGGAGAGCCAAGGGAAGAATACTGGTCGCCGCGGCGCCAAGAAAGGTACCCAGCGCCCATCCCACATAGGGGGTGGCGATAAGCCCGGCCAAATAGGGGGCAGTGACAGCTCCACGCTGCTGCATGGCGACGGCGAAGACCTCGTCGGTGTTGCCGAAAGAGAGGATACAGCGCTGCAGAGTGGTCATTTTTTCGTCCACCTTTTGGGAGAGAGAAAGGGACATGAGCATATAGCGGATGTTGATGACGAACGTGGTAATGGCGATTTCCAGGTACATGCCGCCGGACAGAATGAGGCTTGTCCCGGCGAATTGTCCCGCGGAGGTAAAATTGGACATGGAAATCAGAACCGCTACCCAGACAGGCAGGCCGTTTTCCGCCGCCATCATGCCGAAGGCGAAGGACACGGACAGATAGCCCAAACAGATAGGGAGGCCATCTTTTGCGCCTTGCCAAAAGGCGGGCAGGTGTTTACGGGAAGACGCTGGCATAGGAAAATCCCTCGAATCGATCTGTAAATTTAAAATAAGGCTGTTTGCATGTGAGGTTATTATACCACAAATTGGTTGCGCGAAGCGCAATCGGTGGCGTAGCCACAGGAGCGATAGCCCCAAATTGTGATAAAATGTTCTCTCAGGCGTCCGAAGGCTTGTGAAACAAGGCTTCGGCTTACGCCGTGAGGTTATTATACCATAAATTCAGTGGACGCAGTCCACGACAGCGGCGAAAGCCGCGAAAAAAGCTGAGGTTTTTTCGAATTTTATGGTACAATGTTCTCACACTTCCGCGAAAGCGGAATAAAAGCGCCTAAAGGCGCTTTGCAAACAGCCTTGCTGTTTGTATGTGAGGTTATTATATCACTTTTTTGCCTTTCTGTGGCAAACAGGGCAAAATTTGGCGAAATTTCTGCATTCTGTTAAGAATGTTCCATCCTTTTCCAGGATTTTTGTTGAGATTCATGAGAGAATGTGCTATACTGTTACAAAGGTTTACCCTGTTTTTTATCGATTGCATAGTAAAAAGGAGCGTATTATGGGCATTATTAAAGCGATAACCAATGCAGTTGGCGGCGGTTTAGCCGACCAGTGGCTGGAAGTCATCGAAGCGGGCGATATGAGCGACAGCACCGTATTCTGTGCGGGCGTTCCGGTGCGCCGGGGCGACAGGAGAAACCAGAATAAAAAGGGAAGCGCCGACGTCATTTCTGACGGCTCGGTGATCCACGTACAGGAAAACCAGTTCATGCTGCTGGTAGACGGGGGAAAGGTCGTCGATTATACGGCGGAGCCCGGCTACTTTGAGGTGAGGGGCAGCTCTGCACCTTCGCTCTTTAACGGGCAATTCAGCGAGGCGATGCGCGAGACCTTTAACCGCATCCGGTTTTCCGGCACAACGCCCTACCAGCAGAAGGCGTATTTTATCAATCTTCAGGAGATCAAAAATATCGCCTTTGGAACGGTAAACCCCATCAACTATTTCGATAACTTTTATAATGCAGAGCTGTTTTTGCGGGCTCATGGCTATTTCTCCATCCGGATTGTGGAACCGCTGAAATTCTACGCCGAAGCTATTCCCAGAAATGCCGAGCATGTGGATATTCAGGATATTCATAAGTTGTACCTGTCGGAGTTCTTAAACGGTTTGCAGGCGGCCATCAACCAGATGTCGGTGGACAACATCCGTATTTCCCATGTTGCGTCAAAGAGCGTGGAACTGGCAAAATACCTTTCGACGGCGTTGGACGAGGAGTGGACCCAAAAGCGGGGCATGATTATCGAGTCGGTAGGCATCCAGAGTATCTCTTACGACGAGAATTCCAAAAAACTCATTGAACGCCGCAACGAGGGTGCTATGCTGTCCGACCCCAATATCCGGGAAGGCTATGTACAGGGGGCGGTTGCCCGCGGCATGGAGGCGGCCGGTTCCAATAAAAACGGCGCGATGATGGGCTTTGCGGGGCTTGGTGTCGGGATGCAGGCGGGAGGCGGTTTCGTCGGGGCGGCGAGTGCGGCCAACCAGAATCAGGCGGAACGTGAGGCGCAGGCCCAGAAGCAGGCAGCGCCCAGCAACTGGAAGTGCTCTTGCGGGCAGGAGAATTCCGGCGGATTCTGTCAAAACTGCGGCAAGGCGAAAGAGGCTTTCAGCAGCTGGAAATGCTCCTGCGGACAGGAAAATACCGGGAATTTCTGCTCAAACTGCGGCAGCAAGCGGCCGAAGGGCGAAAAATGCCCCAAATGCGGCTACACCTTGGAAAAAGCAGCGAATTTTTGCCCGGAATGCGGGGAAAAACTGAAATAATCCATTGGGGCAGCATCTTTTGTATTAAATAGAGCAACAGTGATTGCCGCCCGGTACCTGCACGGGGCGGCAATTTTTCCCAACAGAGGAAATTGTAAGGTTGAGGGGGAAGTCCCATGAAAAAATATATCGTGTCGCTGGATCAGGGAACCACCAGTTCCCGGGCGGTGATTTTTGATCGTGACCGCAATATTGTCCATATGACCCAGCGGGAATACAAGCAGATTTATCCCGGGGATGGCTGGGTGGAGCACGACCCGATGGAGATTTACGCGTCTCAGTATGGGGTGCTGGTGGATGTGCTTTTGATGAGCGGAATTTCCTCCCAAGAGGTGGACAGCATCGGCATCACAAATCAGCGGGAAACCACCATCGTTTGGGAAAAAGATACCGGAAAACCCATCTATAACGCCATCGTCTGGCAGTGCCGGCGCACCGCTTCCATCTGCGAACAGCTGGAGGCCGACGGTTATGGAGATTACATCCGGGAGACCACTGGACTGCTCATCGACGCCTATTTCAGCGGGACGAAAATCAAGTGGATTCTCGACCATGTGGAAGGGGCGAGAGAACGAGCCAAACGGGGGGAGCTGCTGTTCGGTACAGTGGACACCTGGCTCATGTGGAAGCTGTCGGGAGGCAAAATTTACGCCACTGATTACACAAACGCTTCCCGGACCATGCTTTTTAATATCCACAGCTTGAAGTGGGATGAGAAGATCCTGGAAATTCTCGGTATTCCTATCCAGATGCTCCCGCCTGTCAAGCCCTCCAGCTATTTTTACGGGATGGCCCAGGTAGGAGGCTGCGAAATTCCCATTACCGGCGTGGCCGGCGACCAGCAGGCGGCTTTGTTTGGGCAAGGCTGTTTTGAGAAGGGAGAGGCCAAAAACACCTACGGCACCGGCTGCTTTTTGTTGATGAACACCGGTGGCACCCCCTGTCTTAGCAAACACGGTATGTTGACTACCATTGCAGCCAGCGTAGAAGGGCAGATTCAGTACGCCATTGAAGGAAGTGTTTTTACCGGCGGTTCGGTTGTCCAGTGGCTTCGGGACGAGATGCGGCTCATCGGGGATTCCTCCGATTCCGAATATTACGCCAAAAAGGCGGGCGGAAACGGCGGCGTTTACATGGTACCGGCTTTTACCGGGCTGGGGGCGCCCCACTGGGACATGTTCGCCCGAGGGACGATTATCGGCATTACCCGGGGGACCAATGCCTGCCATATCATCCGGGCGGCGCTGGAGTCCATTGCCTATCAATCGAAGGAGATTTTGGATGCCATTGTGGCTGACACCGGCATCGAGCTGCATCAGCTCAAGGTGGACGGCGGCGCTTCGGCCAACGGATTTTTGATGCAGTTCCAGGCGGATATCATCGATCGTCCGGTCCTGCGCCCGGTGGTACGGGAGACGACGGCTCTAGGGGCGGCGTTTCTGGCGGGACTGCAAACGGGTTTCTGGAAAAGGGAAGAGCTTTGCACCACCGGGCAAGCCGATTGCGTCTATGAACCATCCATGTTACCGGAGGAGCGGGAAAGACTCCTTCGGGGATGGAAAAAAGCAGTGGAGAGGGCACTTGATTGGGCGGAAAAGTAGAATGCTTACCATACTTCTCGCTTCGTGAGATTATACAGTACATTTGTTGTAAAAAACCGGCGGTATTTACCGCCGGTTTTTATCTTATAAGATTTTCCAATAAAGAAAATGTGGTTATACTATTTTACGCATGGGCAAAAAAAGAATATAATTAATATAGAAGAAAATGAATCGAAAGAAGAGATGAGATTGAAAAAAGACCTGAAATTTTATTGGAAGCTCTTTTCATCTACATTTATCCTGAGCGCCTTCACTTTTGGAGGAGGCTTCGTTATCATTCCACTGATGCGCAAAAAATTTGTGGAGGAGTTCCACTGGATTGAAGAAGACGAAATGCTGGATATGACAGCGATTGCTCAGTCTTCGCCAGGAGCCATCGCCGTCAACGCATCCATCATCATCGGTTACCGCTTGGCGGGAATTTTAGGCGTTTTGGTTACTATTCTGGGCACGGTTTTGCCTCCGCTCATCATTTTGACGGTGGTTTCTCATTTTTATGCCGTCTTGCGGGACAATCGGACAGTCCAGGCGCTGATGAAAGGAATGCGGGTGGGAGTCGCCGCCGTCATTGCAGATGTAGTCTACACTATGGGGAAGAGCGTAGTGAAGGAAAAAAATATCCTGCCGATCTTTATCATGACGGCTTCCTTTGCAGCGGTATATTTTTTCAAGATCAACGTTATCGTCATCATTTTGACGGCAGGAATCATTGGCTGCGGGAGCATTTTTCTCCGTTCGAAGCATAAAACCATCGACCCCAAATAGATTCTTCCTATATAATAGAAAAAAGTTGAGGAGAAGAATGAAATGATATGCTTGAAGTTGTTTTGGAGCTTTTTTCAAATCGGGCTTTTCAGTGTAGGAGGAGGCTATGCGGCCATGCCCCTCATTCAAAACCAGGTGGTGGATCTGCACCAATGGCTCAGCATGCAGGAGTTTGCGGATATCGTCACCATTGCCGAGATGACCCCTGGTCCCATCGCCATTAACGCCGCCACTTTTGTAGGGGCTGGCTGGAGCGATAGCAGCCACAGTCGGCTGTATTTTGCCGTCCTGCATCATTGTTTTAACATTGGCCTATTTCTATTATAAATATCAGGGGGCAATGCTCATAAAGGGCATCCTGCAGGGGCTGCGCCCGGCAGTGGTCGCCATGATCGCATCGGCGGGGCTTTCAATTCTTTCCTTGGCCCTATTTGGTAACGGGCAACTGACGTTTCCGTTCCAGCAGGTGGATTGGTGGGCAGTGGGTATCTTTGCACTGTGCTTCTTCGTCCTGAGAAAATGGAAAGTCAATCCGATTTTAGTTATGTCGGGCGCAGGCGCTGCGGGCATATTGATTTACAGAATTCTGTAACATACGATTCTGGCCCTTTGATTCCCTGAAAATGCGACTATATATTATAATATCTGACTATAATTTATATAAATAGCATATATTATAATCATATTTACACCTATTTGCAGTTGAAAATATATATAATTATAAAATTATACTAATATATTCAAATTTGTGGAAAGTTCCAAATTCTTTTTGTTACCGTATTGTAATTCTCCCCAAATAACAGCAAATATTCCCAGTTATTCCAGTTTAATTTCGGCAATCGGAAAATTTTCATAGTCGTTTTGCACAAAAAACGAGAGATAAAATCTTTGACAAACTCCAATGTGATGAATAGAATGGAAACAAATCGGTTACAATGATTTACAAGATGAAACCGTTATGCAGCCGGACCCCCTTGCGGGATGCCGGTTTTAAGAGTTCGAAAAGGAACCGATTTGGATTTTATCATGTGAAGGAGCAGTTATGAAATCAGTTTTATCTCGATTGGCAAAACCTGTTGCTCTCACCGTCGTTGCAGTGATGCTTTCCTCGATTCTGAGTGGTTTGGCCAGTTTCCACAGACTTGTGTATGTGGATGACGGCCAGTACAAACGGATTGTTTTAACAGAACTTAAGGATCCCAAGGAAATCTTGGAGGAAGCTGATATTCCTCTTGGCAAGTATGACTCTTATACCTATACTGAAAGACGGAAACAGGTCTATGACTTGGACATCGACCGGGCTTACCCCGTATCGGTAAAGGCGGATGGGCAGCAGTACTGGGCCCCCATGAAGGGCGAGACCGTTGCCGTTGCGCTGGAGCGGGCGGGCGTTACCCTCGGGGAACAGGACACCGTTACCCCGGCACTGACTGAAAATGTGGCCGAGGACACTA